>JALYVC010000441.1 GCA_030853445.1 Actinomycetota bacterium
GTCGCGCCCAGCAGGGGCGTAGCTCGGCGCGGCGGCCGAGACCACCGCGGTGTTGACGACGGGGCCGCGGTCGCCGTCGACGACGAGGAGCCGGTCGTGCGGCATACCGGCGGGGGTGCTCCACCACCACGTGACCAGGCCGCCCATCGGGGTCGCGTCGGGCACCACCTCCAGGTCGGCCGCGTCGTGGCCGTCGGTCGCGACCACGACGGCACGGGCAGCGATGGACCCCGACGCGGTGCGCACGGTGGCACCCGTGGGTGCGGGGTCGACAGCCAGCACCCGCACGCCAGTCTCTGCCGGGCGCAGCAGGTGGGCGGCGAGCTGGGCGGGGAGCGCCCGCATGCCGTCGTGCGGCAGCGCCGGCGTGCCGAGCACGAAGGAGCGGATGAGCAACCGCACGAAGGTCGCCGACGTGGTGCCCGTGTCGTCGGCGATCACCCCCGCGAGGAACGGCTCGAGCACGTGCCGGCGCAGCGGGCCGCGCACCCCGGCCGCATCGAGGGACTGCGAAAGCGTCAGGTCGCCACCTCGCATCGTGCGCTTCGCATCGAGCAGCACCGGCGCCGCCCACCGCGCCAGGCCGACCAGCTCACGCGGATCGAGCAGCCCGCTGCGCAGTGAGGCCAGCAGCAGCCCCGGCTCGCGGCGCGGGTCGCCCAGCGTCACCGTGCCGTCACTGCGCCGCACACGCACCCCGGCCGCGAAGGGCTGCAGCCGCAGGGCGCCGACGTCCACCAGTCGGGCCACCGCCGGGTAGGCCGGGTTGAGCAGCTGGAAGCCGACGTCGCACAGGTGCCCGTCGACCACCTCGGTGCGCACCCGACCACCGACCTCGTCGGCCGCCTCGAGCAGCCGCACGTCGAGCCCGCGGCGCTGCAGCGTCGCCGCGCACACCAGGCCCGCCAGCCCAGCGCCCACCACCACCACGTCCGCCCGCTGCACCATGCGCTCAGGCTCTCATCCCCGGCACCCCACGGCCATCACGGCCATCACGGCGTACGGCGCCCGGCTGGCGCGTCCCCGAGTCGGCATCGGTGCTTCACCTCCGGAAGCACGTGTCGTCCTCGCCGCTCGCCGTTCGTGGGGTCGGTGAACGGCGGGCCACCCGGTCCGCCAGAGCAGCAGGAGTGGTCCCGTGGGCGCAGACCGCTCGCGGCAGCGGTCGTGGCCGAGATGAGGACAGCCGGTGTGTACGTCTTCGCCGGGGGGCTGGAGGAGCAGGACGGCCCGGTCCACGGCGCCGACCCCACCAGTGGCACCGTCCTGGTCACCGACGGGCCGTACGTCGAGACCACGGAGCTCCTGGGTGGGTTCGCCGTGGTGGACGTGGCCGACGACGAGGCCGCCACCGTGTGGGCGGGCAAGGTCGCGCAGGCCTGCGGCTGGCCCCACGAGGTTCGCCGGTTCAAGTCGCAGCCGCAGCCGCAGGCCGAGTGACCCGGTCGCCCCCGGCGAGAACCGCTCAGGGGTGCAGCCGGTAGCCGATTCCCGGCTCGGTCAGCAGGTGCACCGGGTTGCCCGGGTCGGGTTCGAGCTTGCGGCGTAGCTGGTTGGCATAGACCCGCAGGTAGTTCAGCTCGCGACCGTAGGCCGGCCCCCAGGCCGCGCGCAGCAGCTCGGCGTGCGTCACGAGGTGCCCTGGCTGGCGGGCCAGGGGTTCGAGCAGGCGCCACTCCGTGGGCGTCAGCCGCACCTGCGCGCCGCCTGGCCCGGTGGCCTGTCGCTCCCCGAAGTCGAGCACGAAGTCGGCCGACCGGGTGACGAACGAGTCGTGCTCGTCGGCGGAGCCGCGCCGGATGGCGGCCCGCACGCGGGCGAGCAGCTCGTCCATACCGAAGGGCTTGGTGACGTAGTCGTCGGCCCCGGCGTCGAGGGCCTCGACCTTGTCGTCCGACTCGTGCCGTGCGGAGAGCACGATGACCGGCACCCGGGAGGTGCGGCGCAGCCGGCGCAGCACCTCCACGCCGTCGAGGTCGGGCAGCCCGAGGTCGAGCACGATGACGTCGGGGGTGCGCTCGGCCACCACCTGCAGGGCGGACCGCCCGTCGGCGGCGGTCTCGACCTCGTAGTCGCGGGCCCGCAGGTTGATCGTGAGGGTGCGGCGGATGAGGGGCTCGTCGTCGACGACGAGGACGAAGGTCACGCGCCTGATCCTCGCATCGACCCGGTGGCGGTCGCCGCCGGGACGGTGGGCGGGGCGACGGCCGTGGCGGGGGCGGTCGCGAGATCGACCACGACGGTGAGCCCGCCACCGGGGGTGTCCTCGGCCCAGACCCGCCCGTCCATCAGCTCGGCCAGCCCGCGGGCGACCGCCAGCCCGAGTCCGACGCCGTCGCCTCGGGGGGCGTCCCCCTCGCGCTGGAAGGGCGCGAAGATGCGCTCCCTGGCGCCCTCGGCGACACCGGGCCCGCGGTCGACGACGCGCAGCTGCACCCGGTCGTTGATCCGCCCCGACTGCACCAGCACCTCGCGCCGACCGGGAGAGTGGCGCACCGCGTTCTCGAGCACGTTGGCGAGCACCCGGTCGAGCAGGCCGGCATCGGCGATGACGGCCCCGGCGCCCTCGTCGAGCTGCAGACGCACCCGACCGGGATCGGTGAGGCCGGCGTCGACGGTGCGGACCGCCTGCGCCACGGGCACCACCTCGAGGTGAGGGGTGATGGCGCCGGTCTGCAGGCGCGACATGTCGAGGAGGTTGCCGATGAGCGCGTCGAGCCGGTCGGCGGACTCCTCGGCCGTGCGCAGCAGCTCGGCCTCGTCGTCGGGCGAGAAGGTGACGTCGTCCTGGCGCAGGCTCGACACGGCGGCCTTGATGGCGGCCAACGGGGTGCGCAGGTCGTGCGACACGGCGGCGAGCAGGGCGGTCCGGGCCCGGCCCTCGCGGGCCAGGCCCTTGGCCTGGCGGGCCTCGTCGAGCAGGCGCGACCTGGTCAGCACGGAGGCCGCGTGGGTGGCGAACGCCGACACCAGCCCCTGCTCGTCGGCGGGCAGCACCGGCCCGACCAGCACCAGGTCGGTGGTGTCGTCGACGGTGGCGCGCACGGCGGCGGCCCCGATGTCGGCCACCGTGAACTCGCCGGCGCTGCCGACGACCTCCCACGGCTCGCGCACGCCGTCGCGGGCGACGAGAGCGGCTCCGTGCATCGAGAAGGTCGTCAGGGCCTCGCCGAGCAACGTGGCCACGGGGTCGGAGGCGCCGATCAGCGAGCTGGCCAGTGTGGCGAGGGTGCGCGACTCGTACTGGGCCTCGACCGCCTGTCGGGTGCGCCTGGCCGCGAGGTGCACGACCCAGGCGACCGACACGGCCACGACGACGAAGACGAGCAGGGCCAGCGCGTTCTGCGGGCTGCTGATGGTGAGGGTGCCGACGGGGTCGGTGAAGAACCAGTTGATGACCAGCGACGAGGCCACCGCGCACACGACGGACGGCCAGACCCCGCCGAGCAGGGCGCACCCGACGGTGAGGGCGAGGTAGAGCAGCACCTCGATCGGGAGCTGGTGCGCCGCCCTCGTCGGCACGAGCAGGAGGCTGAGGGCGAGGATGCCGAGGCCGGCGAGCAGCCACCCGCCGAGCCGGCGGCTGCGGCTGAGTGAGCGACGCCCCGTACGACGTCTCGACACCGCCACCGCGCGGTGGCCCACGAGGTGCACGTCGATGTCGCCCGCACCGGCGGCGACCGACTCACCGATGCCCCGGGACAGCCGACCGCGCATCGGGCCGTGGCGCGAGGTGCCGACGACGATCTGGGTGGCGTTGACGCCGCGGGAGAAGTCGAGGATGGCCTCGCCGACGTCGTCCCCGGCGACAGCGTGGAAGGTGCCTCCGAGCTCCTGCACGAGCCGGCGCTGCTGCGCGATCACCTCGGGTGCCTCGTCGACCAGGCCGTCGCTCTGCCCGACGTGGCAGGCGAGCAGCTCGCTCCCGGCCCCGCGCGAGGCGATCTGGGCGGCCCTGCGCAGCACGGTCTCTCCCTCGGGGCCTCCGGTCAGCGCGACGACCACGCGCTCGCGGGTGGGCCAGGTCGCCGAGATGTCGTGGCTGGCGCGGTAGCGCTCGAGGGTCTCGTCGACCCGGTCGGCCAGCCAGAGCAGCGCCAGCTCGCGCAGGGCCGACAGGTTGCCCGGGCGGAAGTAGTTGGCCAGGGCGGCGTCGATCTTCTCGGCCGCGTAGATGTTGCCGTGCGCCATCCGCCGGCGCAGCGCCTCGGGTGACATGTCGACGAGCTCGATCTGGTCGGAGGCCGACCGCACGACGTCGTCGGGCACGGTCTCACGCTGGGTGATGCCGGTGATCGCCTCGACGACGTCGTTGAGCGACTCGAGGTGCTGGATGTTGACGGTCGAGACGACGTCGATGCCCGCAGCGAGCAGCTCCTCGATGTCCTCCCAGCGCTTGGCGTGACGCGAGCCCGGCACGTTGGTGTGCGCGAGCTCGTCGACGAGGGCGAGGTCGGGTCGGCGGGCCAGCAGGGCGTCGAGGTCCATCTCCTCGAGGACCGCCCCCCGGTGCTCGACCTGCCGGCGGGGCACCACGGGCAGACCCTCGAGCTGGGCGCCGGTGAAGGGGCGCCCGTGGGTCTCGACGAGGCCCACGACCACGTCCGCGCCGCGTGCGGCCCGGCGGTGGGCCTCAGCGAGCATGGCCACGGTCTTGCCGACCCCGGGGGCCGCACCGAGGTAGATGCGTAGCTGACCGCGTGCCATGACCCCATCCTCCCTCGCCGCGAGGTCAGGAGAGACCGGCGAGCGCCAGGTTGAGCTCGGTCGTGTTCACCCGAGGCTCTCCGAGGAAGCCGAGCAACCGGCCCTTGACCTGGTCCTGCACCAGGGCCAGCACCCGGTCCTGCGACAGACCGCGGGCCCGGGCGACCCGGGCCACCTGCAGCAGGGCGTACGCCGGGGAGATGTCGGGGTCGAGGCCGCTGGCGGAGGCCGTCAGCGCATCGGGAGGCAGGGTCGCGGGCGCACCCGGGTTGGCCGCGTGGACCGCGTCCGCGTCGGCCTGCAGGGCCTTCGCCAGGGCGGCGTCGGCCGCACCGAGGTTGGTGCCACCGCTGGTGTCTCCGGAATACGCGCTGGCCGAGGGGCGGGGCAGGAACCACGCGGCGGCGGCGGCCTGCGGCACCACCTGGCCGAGGCTCGTCGAGGCCACGACCTTGCTGCCACGGGTGACGAGCGAGCCGTTGGCGCCTTCGTGGGCGACGGCCTGGCCGACCCCGAGGACGAGCAGCGGGTAGACGATGCCCGTGAGCACCGTGAGGACGAGCAGCATGCGCAGACCGGTGCCGAGCTGGCGGACGAGGAGGGTCATGTCAGGTCACTTCATTCCGGGGAGCAGGGAGACGACGATGTCGATGACCTTGATGCCGATGAACGGGGTCACCACACCGCCGAGGCCGTAGACAGCCAGGTTGCGGCGCAGCATCGACGCCGCTGACGCGGGCCGGTAGCGCACGCCGCGCAGGGCCAGCGGGATGAGGACGACGATCACGAGGGCGTTGAAGACCACTGCCGACAAGATCGCGGAGCTCGGGGTGGCCAGCCGCATCACGTTGAGCGTCTGCAGGCCGGGGAAGAGCCCGGTGAACATGGCCGGGATGATCGCGAAGTACTTCGCCACGTCGTTGGCGATGGAGAAGGTCGTCAGCGCCCCGCGGGTGATGAGCAGCTGCTTGCCGATGGCGACGATCTCGATGAGCTTGGTCGGGTCGGAGTCGAGGTCGACCATGTTGCCGGCCTCCTTGGCCGCCGACGTGCCCGTGTTCATCGCCACGCCCACGTCGGCCTGGGCCAGGGCGGGCGCGTCGTTGGTGCCGTCACCGGTCATCGCGACGAGCCGTCCGCCCTCCTGCTCCTTGCGGATCAGGGCCATCTTGTCCTCCGGGGTGGCCTCGGCGAGGAAGTCGTCGACGCCGGCCTCCCGGGCGATGGCGGCCGCCGTGAGCGGGTTGTCACCCGTGATCATCACGGTGCGGATGCCCATGGCCCGCAGCTGCGCGAAGCGCTCGGCCATGCCCGGCTTGACGATGTCCTTGAGGTGGATGACGCCGAGCACGGTTGCCGCACGGCCCTGCTCGATCGTCGCGACCACCAGTGGTGTACCGCCGGAGCTCGAGATACGCCCCACGGTCGCCATCAGGTCGTCGGGCTCGGTGCCACCACCGGCGACGACCCACGCCGACACCTGGCTCCCGGCCCCCTTGCGCACCTGGGTCCCACCCGGCAGGTCGATTCCCGACATCCGCGTCTGCGCGGTGAACTCGACCACGGTGGCCCCGTCCCCCTGCAGCTGCGTGACCGACCGGGGTGCGACGTCGTACCGCTGCAGCGCCAGGTCGACGACCGAGCGCCCCTCGGGCGTCTCGTCGGCGAGACTCCCCAGGTATGCCGCCTCGGCCAGCGCGCGGGTCGTGGCGCCTCCCACGGGCAGCAGCTCGGTGGCGTAGCGGTTGCCGAGGGTGATGGTGCCGGTCTTGTCGAGCAGGAGGGTCGACACGTCGCCGGCGGCCTCGACCGCCCGACCCGACATGGCGAGCACGTTGCGCTGCACGAGACGATCCATTCCCGCGATACCGATGGCTGAGAGCAGGGCCCCGATGGTCGTCGGGATGAGGCACACCAGCAGGGCGACGAGGACGACCACCGTCTGGGTGCCGCCGGAGTAGGCCGCCATCGGCTGCAGGGCGACGACGACGAGCAGGAAGATGATCGTCAGCGTCGCCAGCAGGATGTTGAGGGCGATCTCGTTGGGCGTCTTCTGCCGGGCGGCGCCCTCCACGAGGGCGATCATCCGGTCGATGAAGGTCTCACCGGGCTTCGTCGTGATCTTCACGACGACCCTGTCCGACAGCACGGTCGTGCCACCGGTGACGGCGCACCGGTCACCGCCGGACTCGCGGATGACGGGGGCCGACTCGCCCGTGATCGCCGACTCGTCGACCGTCGCCAGGCCCTCGACGACGTCGCCGTCGCCGGGGATCACCTGTCCGGCCTCGACCACGACGAGGTCACCGACGTGCAGCTGGGCGCCCGACACCTCCTCCTCGGTCTGACCGTCGCCACCGAGCCGTCGTGCCGTCGTGTCGGTGCGGGCGGCACGGAGGGAGGCGGCCTGGGCCTTGCCGCGCCCCTCGGCCACGGCCTCGGCCAGGTTGGCGAACACGACAGTGACCCACAGCCAGAGGGCGATGCCGATGGCGAAGCTCGTGGGGTGGAGGGCGGCGAGCACGGTGGTGAGCACCGACCCCACCCAGACGACGAAGATCACGGGGCTCCGGACGACGTGCCGGGGGTCGAGCTTGGCGAGGGCCTGCGGTAGGGCCGCGGTGAGCGAGGCCAGGCTCAGGCCGGCGCCGGCCTTCGGCGTGACGTCGGTGCTGGGGCTGGAGCTGGGGCGAGTGGTGGTGGCGGTCATGACAGGGCCTCCGCGAGCGGACCGAGGGCGAGGGTGGGGAAGTAGGTCAGCCCGGTGACGACCAGCGCGACGCCGACCAGGAGGGTGACGAACAGGGGGGTGTGGGTCGGCATGGTGCCGGCGGTGGCCGGCCTCTTCCTCTGCGCCACGAGCCGGCCCGCCAGGGCCAGCACGAGGACCATCGGGAGGAAGCGTCCGAGCAGCATGGCCAGCGCCAGCGTGAGGTTGAGGTACGGCTGGTCCGCGCTCAGCCCGGCGAAGGCGCTCCCGTTGTTGTTGGCTGCCGACGTGAAGGCGTAGATCATCTCCGTGAGGCCATGGGGCCCGGAGCCGAGTAGGCCGGCCCTGGCCACAGGGAGGCTGATCGCCAGGCCACCGAGCACCAGGACGAGCGCTGGGGTCACCAGCGTGTAGAGCGCGCTGAGGGTGATCTCGTGCCGGCCGATCGTCTTGCCGAGGAACTCGGGTGTGCGGCCCACCATCAGACCGGCGATGAAGACCGTGATGACCGCGACGACGAGGGCGCCGTACAGGCCCGAGCCGGTGCCGCCGGGCGAGATCTCGCCGAGCATCATGTTGACCAGGACCACGGCCCCGCCGGCGCCGCTGTAGGAGTCGTGCATCGAGTTGACCGCCCCCGTGGACGTCGCGGTGGTCGAGGCGGCGAACAGGGTGGAGCCCCAGATGCCGAAGCGGGTCTCCTTGCCTTCCATGGAACCGGCGACGCCGGAGCTCGCGGCCACCTCGGCCCACGTCAGCAGGGCCAGACCGGCGCCCCACAGGACACCCATGAACCCGAGGATCGACCAGCCCTGCCGCTTGTCGCCGACCATGACGCCGTAGGTGCGGGGCAGCGAGAAGGGGATGACGAGGATGAGGAAGACCTCGAGCAGGTTGGTGAGGGGGTTGGGGTTCTCGAACGGGTGGGCCGAGTTGGCGTTGAAGAACCCCCCGCCGTTGGTGCCGAGCTCCTTGATCGCCTCCTGCGAGGCGACGAGCCCTCCGGGGACCGTCTGCGAGCCACCGGTGACGCCGATGACGTGCAGGGGTGGGGCGAGGTTCTGGATGACCCCACCGAGGACGAGGAGCACGGCAGCGACGGCGGCGACGGGCAGCAGGACCCGCACGACGGTGCGCACGAGGTCGACCCAGAAGTTGCCGATGAGTGACGTCTCGTGGCGGGCGAAGGCGCGGACCAGGGCGACGACGACGCAGATCCCGGCGGCGGCCGAGACGAAGTTCTGCACCGTCAGGCCGAGGGCCTGCACCGAGATCGAGGTGCCGCTCTCACCGGCATACGACTGCCAGTTGGTGTTGGTGGCGAACGAGATGGCGGTGTTGAGGGCCGTGTCGACGTGCATCGACTCACCGTCGTGAAAGGGCAGGATCCCCTGCGCCACGATGACGAGGAAGAGCACGACGATCCCGAACAGCGAGAACGCGCCGACGGAGGCCGCATAGACCTTCCAGTTCTGCTCCTTGTCGGGGTCGACGCCGCACGCGCGGTAGAGGACCCTCTCGGCGCGGAGGTGGTGCCCGCCGGTGAAGACCCGCGCCAGGTAGCCGCCGAGGGGCACGTGGGTGACAGCGAGGAGGACGACGAGGACGCCGACGGACAGCAGGCCGGAGACGGTGTCGCCCATCAGAACCGGTCCGGCTTGACGAGGGCGTACACGAGGTAGGCGAGCAGGGCCAGGGCGATGGTCCCGGCGACGATGTTGTCGATCACGTCACGAGTCTCGGCCGGGATGTCGGTGCCGACCCCTCGGTTGACGCGCGGTTGACGTCTCTTGACGCCGTCTTGACGGCGCCCGCCTAGGGTTGAGGTGACCAGGACCACCGTCCCCGGGGGGAGGACCCGATGCCGGCACGACCCCTCGCCCCGGAGCCCACCGGCCCCCCGACCGTGTGGGGCTCCATCCGCTCCACCCCGTCGGCGGTGCTGCTCGTCGTGCAGCTCGCGGGGGTGCTGCTCTACCCCTTCCTCACCGATCTGCCGATCGGGCCGTGGGAGGGCGGCGGCCGGTCGCTGCTGGGTCTCTTCGGTATCAGCGTGCTGCTGCTGGCCGTCTGGGCGGTGCGCAGCACGCCGGCCCTGACTCGCGTCGCCGTCGTCATCGGGTTGCCCGTCGTGGGGCTGACGGTGCTCGAGGGCTTCCTGCCCGGCAACCTGCTCCTGATCGTGGTGTCGTCGGTGCTGCACGCCGTCTTCTACTTCTACACGGCCTACGGGCTGATCCGGTACATGTTCAACGACAACTGGGTGACGCGCGACGAGCTGTGGGCGACGGGGGCCGCCTTCACGGTGCTGGCCTGGGGTTTCGCCTACGTCTACCTCGTCGTCCAGGCGGCGTCGCCGGGGTCGTTCACCGCCGGCGTCGACCCGGGGGCCGACCGCACCTTCTTCGAGATGCTCTTCCTGTCGTTCACGACGCTCAGCTCGACCGGGCTGTCGGACATCGCACCGGTCCAGCTGCACGCCCGCTCGTTCGTGATGCTCGAGATGGTCGCGGGCATGCTCTACCTCGCGATGGTGCTCGGCCGCATCGTCGGCCTGACGATCGCGCGCCAGCGCGGCTGAGGGCCGCCGGTCGGCGGGCGGTCAGCCGTCCAGGGCCGCGAACGTCGCCAGCGATGGGCCCCTGGTCGACTGCAGGTCGCGCGCGACCGCCTCGACCGCGCGCATCACCCTCAGGGTGTTGCCGCCGGCGACCTTGGCCAGGTCGGTGTCGGACCAGCCGCGGTCGGCGAGGGCGGCGAGCAGGCGGGGGTAGCCGGTGACGTCCTCGAGCCCGACGGGGTAGGTGTCGGTGCCGTCGTAGTCGCCGCCGATGCCCACATGGTCGACCCCCGCCACCTCACGCACGTGCTCGAGGTGGCGCAGGGCGTCGTCGATGCTCGCGTCGGGCTTGGGGTGGGTGGCACGCCGGGCGCGGGTGAAGGACAGGAAGGCCGGGAAGTCCTTGGCGTCGATGCCGACCCGGGCGGCGGCCTCGACCGCGTCGGCCCGCCAGGCGGCGACGTCCGCGCTGAGGAACTCCGGGACCAGCGCCACCATGCAGGTGCCGCCCTGGGCGGCGACCCGGGTGAGCACGTCGTCGGGCACGTTGCGCACGACGTCGGTGACCCCGCGGGCGCCGGAGTGGCTGAAGACCACCGGGGCCTGTGTGGTGTCGAGGGCCGCGTGCATCGTGGTGGGGGCGACGTGGGACAGGTCGACCATCATCCCCATCCGGTTCATCTCCGCGACGACCTCGTGCCCGAAGGGGCTGAGCCCGCCCACGGCCGGCACGTCGGTCGCCGAGTCGGCCCACGGGGTGTTGTCGTTGTGGGTGAGCGTGAGGTAGCGCACCCCGAGGGCGTGCAGCATCCTCAGGGCCCCGAGGGAGCAGCCGATCGACTGGCCGCCCTCGGCCCCCATCAGGCCCGCGACGCGGCCCGAGGCGACGGTGCGCTCGACCTCGGCGACGGTGGTCGCGAGGCCGAGGTCGGCGGCATACCGGTGCACCATCGTGTGCACGGCGTCGACCTGCTCGAGGGTCGCGGTCACCGCCTCGTGCCCGGGGAGGTTGCTCGGCACGTAGACCGACCAGAACTGCGCGGAGACCCGCCCTTCGCGCAGCCGCGGCAGGTCGGTGCACGTCGTGGTCAGCCGCTGGGCGAGGTCGAGCCGCCCGAAGTCGTAGCCGACCTGGTCGCGCGCCTCCCACGGCAGGTCGTTGTGCCCATCGACGAGCGGGTGCTCCGTGAGCAGCCGGTCGATCCGGGCGGCGGTCGTCTCGGCGGTCCTCGGCACCCCCCGATCCTGCCACCGACCCCACTCGACGCTGCGTCGAGTCCGCCCGGGGCGGCCCTTAGACTCCTCGGGTGACGACCTCGGCCCTTCCTCGGCGCAGCGTCGCCCTCGTGACCCTCGGATGCACCCGCAACGAGGTCGACTCCGAGGAGCTGGCCGGCCGGTTGCAGGCCGAGGGCTGGGAGCTCGTCGACGACGCCGCCGACGCCGACGTCGCGGTGGTCAACACCTGCGGCTTCGTCGAACAGGCCAAGAAGGACTCCATCGACGCGCTGCTGGAGGCCTCCGACCTCAAGGGAGGCGGACGCACCCAGAAGGTCGTCGCCGTCGGGTGCCTCGCCGAACGGTACGGCGAGCAGCTGGCCGCCCAGCTGCCCGAGGCCGACGCCGTGCTCGGCTTCGACTCCTACGCCGACATGTCGACCCACCTCGCGACCATCCTCGGCGGCGGCCACGTCGCCTCCCACACGCCGTCGGACCGTCGTCTGCTGCTGCCGCTCTCGCCCGTGCAGCGCCAGGACTCCGGTGTGGCCCTGCCCGGGCACGGCGGGGAGCCGCTGCCCTCGGTGCGCCCGTCCGACGTCACCATCGAGGGGCCCGTGCCCGCCAGCGGCCCCCGCGTCATCCGCGCCCGCCTCGACGGCCGCCCCTGGGCGCCGCTGAAGATCGCCAGCGGCTGCGACCGGCGGTGCTCCTTCTGCGCCATCCCCTCCTTCAGGGGGGCGTTCGTCTCGCGGCGCCCGGCCGACGTCATCGCCGAGGCCCGGTGGCTGGGCCAGCACGACGTGCGCGAGATCTTCCTGGTCAGCGAGAACTCCACGTCCTACGGCAAGGACCTCGGCGACCTCGGCCTGCTCGAGAAGCTGCTGCCCGAGCTCACCGCGGTGGAGGGCATCGAGCGCGTGCGGGTCTCCTACCTGCAGCCGGCCGAGATCCGCCCGGGCCTGCTGGCGGCCATGGCCGACACGCCCGGGGTGACGCCCTACTACGACATCTCGTTCCAGCACGCCTCCGAGCCGCTGCTGCGTCGGATGCGGCGCTTCGGCAGCCGCGAGGCCTTCCTCGACCTGCTCGGCCGGGTGCGCGCGACCTCGCCTCAGGCCGGGATCCGCTCCAACGTCATCGTCGGCTTCCCCGGAGAGACCGAGGCCGACGTGGCCGAGCTCGAGTCCTTCCTCGAGACGGCCCGGCTCGACGTCGTCGGCGTCTTCGGCTACTCCGACGAGGACGGCACCGAGGCCGAGACCCTCGACCGCAAGCTGCCCGACGACGTCGTCTCCGAGCGGGTCACCCGCCTCACCGCCCTCGTCGAGGAGCTCACCACCCAGCGGGCCGAGGAGCGCGTCGGCGAGACCGTCGAGGTGCTGGTCGAGGAGATCGACGAGGAGAGCGGGCAGCTCGTCGGCCGGGCCGCCTTCCAGGGCCCAGACGTCGACGGTGTGACGATGCTCGAGCTCGACGCCGCCGCCGGGGGCAGCCTCCCGGCCGTCGGTGACCTCGTGACCGCCGTGGTCACCGCCTCGGAGGGCATCGACCTCGTGGCCCGCCCGCGCTGAGCAATGGCACGATGAGGGCGCGATGAGCGACGTCGACCACGACCACCACGCCCCCCGGGCGCCGCTGCCCCCGGCGGTGCACCCTGTCGTCGCGATCCCCGTGGTCCCGCCCGCCCCGACCGCCCCCACCGCGCCCGCCCCCCGCTCCGAGACCGCGGAGAT
>JALYVC010000515.1 GCA_030853445.1 Actinomycetota bacterium
CCCGAGCGCGGTGGCGACCGCCTTCGCCGTACGACGCCGTCGTCCCCTCCTGCAGGGCGACCGCCGGCTCCTGCTCGTCGCCGCCGACCACCCTGCCCGCCACGCCCTCGGCGTGGGAGCCGACCCGATGGCCATGGCCGACCGCTACCAGCTGCTCGACCGGCTCGCCGTGGCCCTCTCGCGGCCCGGGGTCGACGGCGTGCTCGGCACCCCCGACGTCATCGACGACCTGGCCCTCCTCGGGCTGCTCGACGACCTGGTCGTCATCGGCTCGATGAACCGCGGCGGGCTGCGGGGCTCAGCCTTCGAGATGGACGACCGCTTCACTGCCTACGACGTCGACGCCATCGTGCGTGACGGTCTCGACGCGGCCAAGACCCTCGTTCGGGTCAACCTCGAGGACCCCGGCACGGTCGCCACGCTCGAGGCCAACGCCCGCGCCGTGGGCGCCGCTGCCGCGGCCCGGGTGCCCATCCTCCTCGAGCCCTTCATGAGCCGGTGGCAGGATGGGCGCATCGTCAACGACCTGACCCCCGACGCCGTGATCGCCTCCGTCGCCGTGGCCTCCGGTCTGGGCTCGACGTCGGCGTGGACGTGGCTGAAGCTGCCCGTCGTCGACGACATGGACAGGGTGATGGCCAGCACCACGATGCCGACGCTGCTGCTCGGCGGTGACCCCGCAGAGCAGCCGGAGGAGACCTTCACGAGCTGGAACAAGGCGCTGGCCCTGCCCGGGGTGCGCGGTCTCGTGGTCGGTCGTACGCTGCTCTACCCCGGTGACGGCGACGTCGCCGCTGCCGTCGACACCGCGGCCGCGATGGTGCACCCCACGCTCGTCCCCGCCTCCTGACCCTCGCCCCCAGTGAGCACGGCACGGTCCTCTCCGACGCCTTCGGCGAGATCTCGCGAGGCCAGGAGGCCGTCGAGTTCGCCACTCAGGGCGATCTCCTTCGTCGGCTCGACGCCCATCGCCCGCCACGTCTACGATCTTCGGCCCGGTGCTGTCGGTCGTGCGGGTCGCGAGCTACGAAAGGGGGATCGACCTGGCCAACTCCGGTGCGTTCGGCAACGGCATCGCGATCTTCACCAACGACGGGGGCCGGCCCGCCGGCATCAACCTTGGCTTCTCGCACAGCTGAGACGGCGTCGGCGCCTCGTCCAGGCGCGAGAGGGCTCGAGGACGTCGAGGTGCTGACGGCCGACCCGCTCGTCAACGTGCCCGACAGCGAGGTGCAGCGGCCACTGCCCGGGCACCGGGCCTGACCGTGATGTTGCCGACCGACGCCGTCAGCGGCTGACGAGGGTGACCTCGAAGGAGTAGCGGTCGGCGAGGTAGAGGTGCTGACCGAACTCGACGGCCCGCCCGACCGCGTCGAACCCGGTGCGGTCGGCGGTGAGCAGCGCGGTGCCCGAGCGCACCCCGAGCAACCTGCCCTCGGCCGCGGTGGCGGTGCGCGCGCTGATCCGCTGGCGGGCGACCCGCACGGCCACCCCCCGCTCCTGCAGCAGGTCGTAGAGACTGCGCTGCTCGAGGGCCGCGACATCGAGGTCGGCTAGCTCGGGCGCCATGACGTTGTCGAGCAGGGCGATGGGAGTGCCCTCGGCGAGCCGGATGCGGCGCAGGTGCAGCACCCGCGTGCCGACGGCGACGCCGAGCCCCACGGACTGCGCGTCGTTGGCGGCCACCACCTCGTGACCGAGGAGGGTCGTCGTGGGGTGCTGGCCCATCCGCTCGAGGTCGGCGTGCAGGCTCGTCAGCTCGGCGCCGCGCATCACCCGGCCGTGCACGACGGTGGTGCCCACACCAGGACGGCGTACGAGCAGACCCTTGTCGACGAGATCCTGGATCGCGCGGCGCACCGTCGGGCGGGAGATGCGCAGGCGGTCACTGAGGGAGACCTCGTTCTCCAGCCGAGCCCCGGCGGGTAGCAGCTCGTCACGGATCGCCTGCTCGAGGACGCTGGCCACCTGCTGGTAGACGGGGAGCGGACCGGAGCGGTCGATGCCCTGCCACACCGAGGCCGGCAGCTCCCACTGCTCCTGGGTCATCACGTCACCTGCCTCACGGCCGCAACATACCAGCGAGCGCGCGGCTCAGCTCGTGACGTCCTTGCCGGCGAACCGGGCCCACGCGAGCAGCCCGAAGACGACCACGTAGGCGCCGTCGACGAGCAGCCCCTGTCGGACGGTGTCCCAGAAGGGTGGGTCACGCAGCAGGTCGGCGAAGGCGGTCCAGTCATGGACCAGGAGGTAGGGGTGCAGCCACTCGAGCTGCGGCACCGAGTCGAGGATGAACGACAAGGTGGAGAAGATCGTCACGGCGACCGTCGCGGCGATGGGTTGCTCGGTGAGCGTGGAGACGAAGAGCCCGACGGCCGCCAGCCCCGTCAGGCAGCAGGCGAGGTAGAGCATGACGAGCACCAGCCGCCAGCAGGCGTCGCCGAAGCCGATCTGGGTGCCGGAGAGGGTCGTCAGGGGGCCCGTGCCGAAGAGCGCGATGCCGATGGCCGCTCCGGTGAGCCCCACGACCAGCACCCCCTCGAAGGCGCCGATGGCCAGGGAGAGCAGCTTGACGACCAGCAGGCGGGCCCGGCTCACGGGCACGGTCAGGAGGTAGCGCAGCGTGCCGAGGTTGGCCTCGCCGGCGATGGCGTCACCCGACAGGACGGCGACGGCGAGGGGAAGGAAGAGGGGCAGCTCGAGGGTGAGTGCGGCGAAGGCGACGAACAGACCGTTCGCGGTCACCGACGAGAGGAAGTCGGGGCCTCTGCCCGCTGAGGGGCCGGAGGTCACCTT
The DNA here is from genome assembly GCA_030853445.1 of Actinomycetota bacterium. GTDB lineage: Bacteria > Actinomycetota > Actinomycetes > Actinomycetales > Dermatophilaceae > Lapillicoccus. Next base: position 2,797 of record JALYVC010000515.1, read on the forward strand.
GACCGCGACGGCGAGGAGCACGGGGACCGCGGCCAGGACGAGCAGACCCATCTGGTTGCGCCGGCGACCGGCGATGAGGCCGAGCTCGGAGCGCAGGAGCCGCGACGACGGCCGCCTTCGCCACGTCGCCTCCGGGGCTGCGTCAGCCGCTGACATCGAAGCCCTCTCCCGTGAGCTGGACGAAGAGGTCCTCCAGGCTGGGGCGCTCGACCGAGAAGCCACGCACGCCGACCCCGTCACGGACCAGGGCCTCGACGACCGTCTCCGGCGGTAGGTCGCCGAGCGGGGCGCGCGCCTCGTCGGCGAGCGTCACGACGTCGGTCAGGCCCAGCCCCACGAGCACCCGACGGGCGTCGTCGGGCTGGCCGGTGGTGACCCGCGCGACGGCGGCCACGGAGCCACGAACCTGCGCTGCGGTGCCCTGGGCGACGAGGCGCCCGGCGCTCATCACCCCGAGGTGCGTGCTGATCTGCTCGACCTCGGCCAGCAGGTGGCTCGACACGAGCACGGTGGTGCCCTCGGCGGCCAGCGACCCGACGAGATGGCGCACCTCACGTGTGCCCTGCGGGTCGAGACCGTTGGTCGGCTCGTCGAGGACGAGCAGGTCGCGTGGCACGAGCAGCGCACCCGCCAGCGCCAGTCGCTGACGCATGCCGAGGGAGTAGTTGCGGTAGCGCTTGCCCGCCGCCACGAGGAGTCCCACCCGGTCGAGAGCCGTGTCGACCCGGGCGCGGGTGGTGCGGGGGTCGGCGCGCAGGTCAGCGGCGTCGAGACGGGTGAGGTTGGCCCGACCCGACAGGTAGGGGTGGAAGGCGGGCCCCTCGACGAGGCAGCCGACCCGGGCCAGGGCGGCCCCGGCGTCTCGGGCGACGTCGTGACCGAGCAGCGTGCGCGTACCGGTCGTCGGTGAGACCAGCCCCAGCAGCATGCGGATGGTCGTGGTCTTGCCCGACCCGTTGGGCCCGAGGAAGCCATAGACCGCGCCGCTCGGCACGACGAGGTCGAGGCTGTCGACGACCGTCTGGGTGCCGAAGCGCTTGGTCAGACCCGTCGTGCTGACCGCGAGCTCACCCGTCGCGACGGGTGAGGGGCTCACGAGGCCGCGAGGGCGGCATACAGCTGGGCGGGGGGCACGGCGCCGATGGCGACCCTGCCGTCGTCGGACAGGACGGCGCTGAAGAGCCGGCCGTCGAGCAGCCGACCGGAGCCCCAGGCTCCGGAGACACGCGGTAGCGCCGCGAGCAGGCTCTGGGCTGCTCCTGCCGTCGGAGCGCCGGCCGACGTCGCCGCGGCGCCCTGTGGCATCCGGGCCACGACGACCGAGCTCCACCCGGTGCCGACGACCCGGGGTGCAGCCGACTTCACGGCGGTGCTGGCGGCGCTCTTCGAGGCGGTTGTCGCAGCGCTCGGCGCCGCCTTCTGCGTGACCTTCGTGCCGGGCGGAGGAGTGAAGGAGAAGGTCGATGCGGGTGGCACGGCGAAGTCGACCGAGGTGTAGGCGATGTCGATCGCGGCGGAGGTCGCGCCGGTGGCGAACACCTGCGTGCGCAGGGGCACCTTGGTCTCGCTGTCGAGGGCGAGGCGCACCTGGCCCACGCGGGTGGTGGCGTCACGGGGGGTCAGCACCAGCTCGTACGCGGAGCGTCCCGCCACGGTCGCGACGCCGGTCGTGGTCACCTCGGTCGTGGGGTCGACCGCCGCCAACGCCCGGGCGGCCGCCTCGGCGGGGGTGCGGGGCACGTCGCTCGGGAGGGTGCCCGGGGACTCGTGGGCCGCCTCCGCGGGCAGCGTGGTGTGGGTTGCGCTCTGGTCCTGACTCGACCAGAGCCAGACGTCGCGCCCGTTGCGCACCACGTCGGACTCCCCCATGCCGCCCATCAGGGCCAGCCGCTGCTCGGTGGCACCGCCGACCCAGACCCGCCACGTGTGGGTGCCACTGGCGACCGAGGCCAGCGACGTGTCGCTGCCCGCTCCCGCTCCCGACGACAGACCCGGCAGCTGCGGCAGCCCGAGGTCGGCTGTGCTCGTCACGACGCCGGACAGCCCGCGCACCTGCCCGGAGGCGGCCGCCTGCTGGGCGTCGACGAGCAGCTGCTGAGCCGTGATCGACGCTAGACCCCCGTCGGCCGAGGCGGCCATCCGGCTGAGGCCCACTCCGCCGGCCAGGAGCGCGACGGCGGCGGCTGGCGCAGCCCAGCGAAGGAGGGGGCGGTGGGTCAGGGAAGCTCTCACCCGACCATTGTCACCCCGCCCCCGACCTCGCGCCTCCCCCCGTGGACGGGGATGCACCGGAAACTGACCCTGGTCGGACGGACTGATACACCCGGGCTCATTCCAATATACGTACATAAGCCCCAAATCACGCGTAATATCAGACGTGCGCCCATCTCACCTCTGGTCGCACGGCAGCCCTGTCGCCCACCTCCTCACAGGTGGTGAGACGGGCCCACGGACCCCGGGGGCCGCCCGCGAGCGAACGCTCTTCAGCGCTGCGCAGCGCTGAGCCTCATCGCTGATAGGACCGGAGCCACCGGTGGTCGATGTGTCGTTTGAGTCGCAGAGGGGGCCTGCCGAACCACCACCAGCGGCCCCAGACAGCCAGTCCGACACCGTCACCAAGATCGAGGATCGACAGCGTGCGACGCTGGGGCTCATAGACAGGAAGCACCCCTCCCGTCAGCCGCGCGAGCAGGCTGCGGTGCAGCACAAGGCCCTGCCGCACGCCGTGCACGCCGACCCGGGGCAGCGGACCCGGGAGGAACAGCGCACAGTCTCCTGCCGCGTAGATGTCGTCTCGGTCCTGGTGCTGGAGGGTGGCCCGCACCGGCACCCCGCGTGCGTCGCCCAGCCCGAGCGCGGCGAGCAACGGCGCAGCCGTCAGCCCGGTGGCGAGCAGGGCGACATCGTGGGAGATTGTCGTGCCGTCGTCGCAGATCAGCCGTCGCTCACCGAGGTCACGCACCGCGCAGCCGGTGTGGACGGTCACGCCGCGCGCTGCCAGGAGCCGGGCGATCCGCCTGCGTGCACCCGGGGGCAGGTCCGCGCCGATGACGGTCCCGGCTTCCACCAGCCGCAGGTGCACGACGTCCGAGCGCACCGACAGGTGGGCCGCCAGCTCCAGGCCAGAGGCACCGCCACCCACCACCGTGACCGTGGCACCTAGTGGCGGGGAGGCGCGCAAGCGGGCATTCAGGTCAGCCAGGCCGCTCAACGGCTTCACCCGCAGGACGCCAGGACCGACGTGCATGCCAGCCGGGGCGACCACGCTGCCGATGTTGACCGAGAGCACGTCGTATGACAGGTGCTCGCCGTCCGACGTCACCGCGATCCGCGACTGCGGATCGAGGGACTCCAGGGTGCCTTCGTGAAGCTTCACGGACGAGGCGTCCGCCAGCGACCGCACGTCGATGCGCCCCGCGTCGCTGGGCAGCACACCGGCAGCCGTCGCCGATGCGACCCCGCTGTAGTCGAAGAACCGCGGCGCGAGCAGGTGAACCCGATACCCAGCGGCGACAAGGTCACCGGCACGCTTCACGAGGTACAGGTGCGCGTGGCCAGCCCCGACCAGGAGCAGGACCGGCACTCGGCGACCTCGAAACTGGATGGGGAAGGGGAGGACAGAAGGGGCCGGCGCAGGGGCGAACCGCGGTAGGCGGGTCTGACGATACCCGGGCCCCCAACCGGGGCGCGGCGTCGCGCCCAAGCCCCCACCACTCGGTCAGGGGGCTCTGGCGCGAGCATGGTGGACCGGACCGGCGTCTCGAGGACGGACGGACGAGATCCCGGTGGGGCCGGTCTCAGGCGGTGACCAGCGTCATCGCCGACCGGATCGAGGTGGCGAGCTCGGGGCGGATCTCGGCGAGACCGTGATCTGCACGGGCGTGCAGCGCGACCCGGGCGAGGATGTCGTCCTCGGTCCCGGTGAACACGCGGGTACAGCCGGGCACGACGTCGCCGCAGCGGAAGTTCTTCATCGCAGGTAGCTCCTCAGACGCTGGTAGGTGTCACTCGTTGTCATCGGCCGGTGGCTGACGAACCTGAGGCACACAGTGAGAGGACGAGATCGTCGATCCCGATCGTGCCGATCACCTGCCCCTGCCCATCTGTGCACACCAACGGGGCGTACCGGTGCTGGACCTCACGGGTCATGGCCCGCCGGGCGGCGTCGACGATGAGGGTGCTGGGCGAGAGCAGCATGGCCGGCAACCACCGCCCGTCATAGGTCCGCACCGCGACCGCTCGACCGTCGCTGTCCAAGGACACGAGACCGCCTGCGCACGCCGCACCCGTCTCGACCGGTCGCACCAGGCTCGCCACATATCCCTCGAACGAGGACCGCAGAGCGGTGGCGCGGATGTGCTCGACCAGTGCAGGAGCCAGCACGTCGAGCATTACCGGCGCGGCACGCGCCAACGCCCATCCTTGTCCCAGCGGCACCCCGAGACGGATCAGTGTGTCGAGCTCAGCCTGGGTCTCGATGCCTTCGGCCAGCACCCAGCTGTCCATCCGGCCGGCCAGGTCACCGAAGACCTCCACCAGTGCTGCCTTGACCGGGTCGGTGTCGATTCCGGTGATCAGCTCCCGGTCGAGCTTGACGATGTGGGGGCGAAGCGTGAGCAGCTGGCTGAGCCCGGCATATCCGGTGCCTGCATCATCCATCGCCACCATCGCACCCGCCTGGCGCACATGCGCCAGCACGACGTCCGCGGCCGACGCCTGCTCCGTCTTGGTGTGTTCGGTGAGCTCGAGAACCAGGCGCGTCAGCTCCGAAGCACCCATCAGGACCTCGGCGACGTCCTCGTGGGCCAGGAGATGGGGGTCGACGTTGACCGTCAAGAACGTGTCGGGGGGCAGCAGCTGGCGGGCGGCGATCCCGGCTCGCAGGACGCGGGCCTGCAGCACAGGGTTGAACCCCCACCGCTCGGCCGCGGCGAACCACTGATCCGGAGGGGCCTGCCACGGACCCGTGAACCGAGACAACATCTCGTAACCCGCGACCGCACCGGAGGTGAGCTCTACAATCGGCTGTGCGTGCAGCGACAACAGATCAGGCTGATCGACCACTCGTTGCAACACCGGGGCCCACCGAGGGTCCTCGGCCGGCGGCGCGACCTCGACCGCATCCGTGAGGGTGTCGTTCACGCGTTGTCCCATCCCGAGGAGCACTCCAGAGCGGGCACCACGACTGCGGCCCGAGTCAGCCTCACCATCGGCAGCGACCGGCCGAGCCTGAGCGTTCGACAACCACGCTGACTCTGACCTCACGGCGCGTGACGTCCGAGCACGGGCCCGTACCAGCACCATCGGCTGGGTATCGATGTGAGCCGGGCGGGCGAACCGCGAGCTGAGTCGCTCGAACGCGAGCCTGCGCACGGCCTCGTCCTCTCGGCGGCGGAGGTCCACCGCTCCGATGACCTTCTGTGCGGCCCCACGCGGGCCACCACCTGAGCATGCGCACCCGACGTGTGTTGCCATGAGACCTCCTCGTCCTGTTCACTCGCGTACAGGCTTCGGACCATGTCCGACATCTTGTGCAGTGAGAGTGCGATAGACCCAACCCGGGTCATGTAGACAACTGGAGCAGCACCGTGAACAGACCTGTCCGGACTTCCACCCTTCTTCTCTCGTCAGCGGCGCTCGCCGTGTCCATCGCCGCTTGCGGCGGACCCCCGACCAAGGGCTCCGGTGACTCGTCCAAGGCAGCAACCGCTACGTCCGCCAAGGATCTTGGCGGCATGGACGCCCTCGTGAAGGCCGCCAAGGCCGAGGGCGAGCTCAACGTCATCGCCCTGCCACCGACATGGTCCAACTACGGCAACATCATCAAGGGCTTCGAGAAGGAGTACGGCCTCAAGGTCAACTCCGCCCAGCCAGATGCCGCCAGCCAGGACGAGATCAACGCTGCCAACACCCTCAAGGGCACCAACCGCGCACCGGACGTCTTCGACCTCGGTCAGTCGGTGGCCCTGGCCAACACCACGATGTTCACGCCGTACAAGGTCTCGACCTTCGACTCCGTCCCGGCTGCGTTCCGCGAATCCAACGGCCTGTGGGTCAACGACTACGGCGGCTACATGTCGATCGGCTACGACTCCTCCAAGGTCCCAGCCGTGACCAGCCTGGCCACCCTCCTCGGGTCGAAGTTCAAGGGCAAGGTCGCCCTCAACGGCGACCCCACGCAGGCCGGCGCTGCCTTCAACGGTGTCGTCATGGCTTCCGTCTCCAACGGCGGCTCGGCCGATGACATCGCACCTGGCGTCTCCTACTTCGAGAAGCTCAAGAAGGCCGGCAACTTCCTCCCGCTCGATCCGACGCCCGCCACGATCGAGTCGGGTCAGACCCCCGTCGTCATCGACTGGGATTACACCAACGCGGTCGAGACAGCCAAGCTCCCGTCCTGGAAGGTCGTGGTGCCCGAGGGCGCCGCGGTCGGCGGCTACTACTACCAAGCCATCAGCAAGGACGCCCCCCACCCGGCCGCAGCACGGCTGTGGGAGGAGTACCTCTACTCCGACGTGGGACAGAATCTCTTCCTCGCCGGTGGCGCCCGTCCGGTCCGGGCCGACGCCATGAAAGCCGCCGGCACGCTCGACGAGGCACTCATCGCCAAGCTGCCCAAGGTTGCTGGCGATCCGGTCCTGCTGACGGAGGACCAGACCAAGAAGGCGGCCGACTACCTGTCCAAGAACTGGTCCAAGGTCTCGGGCTGACACGGATGTGGGTGACAGTCCTCGCATGACAGGTCTCTCGTGATCCGGGTGCGGCGTCTGGTCCCAGCGGTAGGGCTGGTGCCGTTCCTCGGGTTCCTCACGATCTTCCTGCTGATCCCCACCGTCACGGTCGTGGTCGGAGCATTTGTCGAGAACGACAAGCCGAGCCTGTCCAACATCCGTGCACTCGGGAGCGCCGTCGTCATGAGGACGCTGTGGCACAGCGTCGTCCTCTCCGGCTCGACGGCGGTGCTGGGCGCCCTGCTGGGCGCCCTGCTGGCCTATTGCGTCGTGACGGGCAAGCCGGACGGAGTACTGCGCAAGAGCGTGATGAGCGCGTCCAGCGTGCTGGCGCAGTTCGGGGGCGTGACGCTGGCGTTCGCCTTCATCGCGACACTCGGCTTCTCCGGCGTCGTGACGCAGGCCGCCAGGGACACGCTCGGCCTCGACCTGTTCGGCAGCGGCTGGCTGTTCAGCCTCACCGGCCTGATCCTCGTCTACACCTACTTCCAGATACCGCTGATGGTCATCGTGTTCCTGCCGTCGCTCGACGGCATGCGCGTGCAGTGGCGAGAGGCAGCCGAGAGCCTCGGTGCATCGACCTGGCAGTTTTGGCGTTATGTCGCAGGCCCCCTGCTGCTGCCGGCGTTCCTCGGTTCGGCGCTGCTGCTGTTCGCCAATGCCTTCGCGGCCTACGCGACCGCGGCAGCGCTCGTCAGCCAAGGAAGCCCGATCATGCCGCTGCTGATCCGCAACGCCCTCACCAGTGAGGTCGTCCTCGGGCAGGCGCACCTCGCCTACGCGCTGGCCCTCGACATGATCATCGTCGTCGTCGTCGTCATGGCCCTCTACACCGTGATGGTGCGCCGCACTTCCAGGTGGCTGCGATGAGCGCCTCCACCCGGCAGCGCGCCAGACGCCGCCTGCAGGTGTTCCGCATCGCGGTGCTGGTGCTGCTGGGCCTGTTCTTCCTCGTGCCGCTGGGGTCGATGGTCGGCTACAGCGTCCGGGTCCCGGCGGGCGGTCAGACCCTCGACTACTGGCGCCAGCTCGTCGAGAACCCCGACCTCAAGGCCGCGATCGGCACGTCGCTCGGACTGGCGTTCCTGACCGTCCTGCTGATGCTGGTGCTGCTCGTGCCCACCATGGTGTGGGTGCGGCTGAGGGTGCCCGGCATGTCCCGCGTCGTGGAGTTCCTGTGCCTGCTTCCGTTGACGATTCCGGCGATCGTCCTGGTCGTTGGGCTCAAGGGGGTCTACGCGTGGGTCACCTACTTCTTCGGCGACACCAGTCTCACCCTGACCTTCGCCTATACCGTCTTGGTCCTGCCCTACGCCTACCGAGCGATCGACGGGGGGCTTGCCTCGATCGACGTCATCACGTTGTCGGAGGCGGCCCGTAGCCTCGGCGCCAGCTGGCCGACGGTCATCGCGAAGGTCATCCTCCCCAACATCGGCTCGGCACTGCTGTCAGCGGCTTTCGTCTCCGTGGCGCTGGTGCTCGGCGAGTTCACGCTGGCATCCCTGCTCAACTACAACAACCTGCAGGTCGTGATCAACCTCCTGGGCAAGAGTGACAGCCAGACCTCGGTGGCGGCTTCGCTCGCCTCGCTGCTCTTCGCGTTCGTGCTGCTCGTGCTGTTGTCGTTCGTCGGACGACGGTCCACACGGCGAAGGTCCACGGTGGAGCGCGCCGAGGTCAACAGGTCCGCACCCGCCAGACCGGCCAGCGCTGTCAACCACAAGGAGAACGCATCATGACGACTGCGACGACGCAGAACCGCGCCGGACTCGAGGTCCGCCTCGAGGACTTGCGTCGCAGCTACAACGGTGTGCCTGCGCTCGACGGTATGTCGATCACGCTCGCTCAGGGTGAGCTCGTGGCACTCCTTGGCCCGTCAGGATGTGGCAAGACCACGGCTCTGCGCATCGTCGCGGGGCTCGACGAACCCGACAGCGGCAACGTCATCGTCGACGGCAAGGACGTCACGCAGCTGGCCGCCAGCAGGCGCGACATGGGCATGGTCTTCCAGGCCTACAGCCTGTTCCCGCACCTGTCAGCGCTCGACAACGTCGCCTTCGGCCTACGGCTGCGCAAGGTCTCGGTCTCCGAGCGACGGCGCCGCGCCGGGGAGGTGCTCGAGCTGGTGGGCCTGTCGGGCCTGTCCGGTCGCTACGCCAGCGAGCTTTCCGGCGGCCAGCAGCAGCGGGTGGCGCTCGCGCGGGCGCTGGCCATCGAGCCCTCGGTGCTGCTGCTCGACGAGCCGCTCAGCGCGCTCGACGCCAAGGTGCGCACCCAGCTGCGCGAGGAGGTCCGGCGCATCCAGCAGGAGGTCGGCACCACCACGCTGTTCGTCACCCACGACCAGGAGGAGGCACTCGCGGTCGCCGACCGGGTCGGCGTGATGCGGGCCGGCCGGATCGAGCAGATCGGGCCGCCCGAGCAGGTCTACTCCCGCCCCACGACCGCCTTCGTCGCCGACTTTGTCGGCCTGTCCAACCGGCTGGCCGGCGTGGTACGTGCCGGTCAGGCGCACGTGCTCGACGCGCGGCTGCCGCTGGTCGACCCGGCCACGGCTGACGGGCCAGCGACCGTGTACGTGCGGCCGGAGGACGTCCGCCTGATCCCCGATCCGCAGGGGGTCGCGACGGTGCGCGCCTCGATGTTCCTCGGCGCCGTCCGCCGCACCACCGCCGGGCTGCCCGACGGGTCGACCCTGATTAGCCAAGGCC
>JALYVC010000432.1 GCA_030853445.1 Actinomycetota bacterium
CCGCAGAAGGAGCCCCGCCCCGAACCGGCCAAGCAGAAAGCCCCGGAGCCCCCCGCGACCGGGTCGGCCCCCGAGGGCCCTGCCCCCGTGGCCGCTACCGAGGCGTCGGCGAAGCCGCAGACGGCAGCGCCGAGCGCGGGCGACGACGAAGCAGGCACCTATGTCACCCCGCTGGTGCGCAAGCTGGCGACGCAGCACGGGGTCGACCTCGGCACCGTCACCGGCACCGGCATCGGTGGCCGCATCCGCAAGCAGGACGTCCTCGACGCGGCGAAGGCGGCCGAGGAGCCACCGGCCCCCGAGGTCGCTGCCCCCGCCGCCTCGGCTCCGGCCGCGTCGTCACCCCCGGCTGCGCGGGCAGAGTCGGCCGGCACCAGCATCTCGCCCAAGCGAGGCACGACCGAGAAGATGTCGCGCCTGCGCAAGGTCATCGCCCAGCGGATGGTCGAGTCGCTCCAGGTCTCGGCCCAGCTCACGACCGTGGTCGAGGTCGACCTCACCCGGATCGCGCGTCTGCGGACCAGGGCCAAGGGGGAGTTCGAGGCCCGCGAGGGTGTCAAGCTCAGCTACCTGCCGTTCCTGGCCCTGGCCGCGATCGAGGCGCTCAAGGTCCACCCGGTGGTCAACGCCAGCGTCGACGGCGACGAGATCATCTACCACGCGGGTGAGCACCTCGGTGTCGCTGTCGACACCGAGAAGGGCCTCATCGTGCCCGTGGTCAAGAACGCCGGCGACCTCAACATCGCCGGTCTGGCCCGGGCCATCGCCGACCTCGCCGACCGCACCCGCAGCAACCGGGTCATGCCCGACGAGCTGTCGGGGGGCACGTTCACCATCACCAACACCGGCAGCCGGGGTGCCCTGTTCGACACCCCGATCATCAACCAGCCGCAGGTCGCCATCCTCGGCACCGGCGCCCTGGTCAAGCGCCCCGTCGTCGTCACCGACGCCGAGGGTGGCGAGACGATCGCCGTGCGCTCGATGATGTACCTGGCCCTCTCCTACGACCACCGCATCGTCGACGGCGCCGATGCGGCCCGCTTCCTCGACACCATGAAGCGACGGTTGGAAGAGGGAGACTTCCAGGCGTCCCTGTGACGCCCGGACTACCGATGGCGTCGTGGTGACGTCACTGGCGATGCCTCACGCGACAGGTGACGCAGGCATCCATCCCACGACGGACGAGGAACACCAGGCATGAGCGGACAGCGCGTTGTCATCACCGGAGCATCCGGTCTCATCGGCAGCGCGCTGTCGGCCCATCTGGGTGGCCGGGGTGACGACGTCGTCCACCTGGTGCGGCGCGACGCCCAGACGATGGGTGAGGTCCGCTGGGACCCTGCCTCCCGCCACCTCGACCCGGAGGTGCTCGACGGTGTCGACGCCGTCGTGCACCTCTCCGGAGCAGGAGTCGGCGACCACCGGTGGACCCCGTCCTACCAGCAGGAGATCCTGCGCTCGCGAGTCGACAGCACGACTGCCGTCGCCGACGCCGTAGCGGCTCATGGCTCCGCGGTGCGGCTCGTCAGTGGCGCGGCGGTCGGCATCTACGGTTCCGACCGGGGCGACGAGGTGCTCACCGAGCAGAGCCCTCCCGGTCACGGCTTCCTCGCCGACGTCGTGCGGGCGTGGGAGGCGGCTGCGCAGCCCGCAGTCGATGCGGGATCGCGCGTCGCGACCATCCGCACCGGTCTCGTGATGTCTCCTACCTCCGGCGCCTTCCAGCCCCTCGTCCGCCTCGGGAAGCTCGGGCTCGGCGGGCCCCTGGGCTCGGGGCGCCAGTGGTGGCCGTGGATCACCCTCGAGGACGAGGTGCGGGCCATCGCGCACCTGCTCGACCATCCCGAGGTCACCGGCCCGGTCAACCTCGTCGGGCCGGCCCCCTCGCGACAGGTCGACATCTCCCGCGAGGTCGGTCGTCAGACCGGGCGACCAGCAGTGCTGCCTGCCCCGACATTCGCCCTGCGCCTGGTGCTCGGCGGGTTCGCCGACGACGTCGTCGGCAGCCAGCGGGCCACGCCCGAGGTCCTCGCGGCCAGTGGCTTCACCTTCCGGTACGAGACCCTGGCTGACGCGGTGGCCAGCCTGCTCTGACCGAGGGTCGCCGATGAGCCCTCGGTCGTGTTCCGCCGCTCCGGGGGCCCTCAGGCGCCGACCGAGGGCGGCGCTGGCGCAGCCAGCTCGGTGAGGACGCTCAACCGCCACCCGGTCGGCGTCAGCGTCAGCTGGTAGCCATACGCCGAGCCGACGGCTGCCGGTTGCGGCCACCGCGCTCCCCCGTCGCCCACCAGGGTGTAGCCGTCGCGGGCAACGACGGCGGTCAGCTCCATCCGGGTGTCGGCGCGCGTGCGCACGACCACGTCACGCACGGCGAACCGCAGGCCGTCGAAGGACTGGGCGGCACTCGTCAGACGCGCGATGAGCGCCGCATCGGCGCCGTGCGGTGGCGACGCCGGCAGCTCGGCCCGGTCGAGCCGGGCCACGTCGCGGGCGGAGATCGCCGCAGCCCGGGCATCGACCAGACCCTGCAGGATCTCGGCCGGCGAGGCCGTCCCCTGGGCGAGCGGGTCGGCACCGGTCACGGTGCCCGTCGACGCGCCCGCTGTCGCGCTCGGTGCCGCCGAGGGCGCACCTGCCTGCCCATCACGTGACGCGCGGGCGAGCACAACTACGAACGCCCCGACGAAGACCACGAGCGCCAGCGCGAGCACCAGCACCCGCCGGCGAACCGAGAGGCCGCCGTGGGTGGGGTCGGGCACCGGCGTCGCCGCCCGCCACCTCCGCAGGGCGACCGGCTCACCGTCGGGTGCCGCACCGACGGGCAGCGGGGCAGCTCCAAGCGGTGATCGCACTCTTCGCATGTCGACGCCCCCGGGGGCCGAGGTAGGTGCCGGCTCGGCCGACGGCCGCCCCATCGGTGGGTCCGGGTCGGGGTCCTCACCCCAGGACAGCCGCACCCGCGTGGCCCCGCCCCACGGGTCGTCGACCAGGGCATCGGACCGCGGGCCGTCCGCAGCGACCACCGGAGCCGTGGCGAGTGGCTGGTCAGCGACCGGAACCCCGTCATCCACGAGTTCGACGAGCTCGGCATCGTCTCGCGACGTCGGGGTCCTGGTCACCTCGAGTCGCAGCGGGACGGGTGCGGCGGCCCGATAGATGCGTCCGGCGCTGACACCGGCCCGCGTCCGACGAACCGGATCCTGCTCGAGCAAGGGGGCGAGAGCGGTGGCGAAGCCAGCCCCGACGACCTCCACGGCGCGGTCGACCGCGTCGGGGGGTGGCAGCTGCCCGGTCAGGGCGTACCAGCCCAGCGCGCCGAGGGACCAGGCGTCGGAAGCCGGCGTCGGCAGGGCTCCGAGGGCCACCTCGGGTGCGTCGAAACCCGACGGCTCCCGTCGGGGGTGCCGGTGCCGCTCGCCGACCAGGCGCACCGTCTCGAAGCCGGTCAGCATCGGCTTCCCCTGCTCGGTGAACAGGACCTTGCCCGGGTGGAGGGAGCCGTGGACCACCCCCGCGGCGTCGAGCTCGGCCAGCGTGGTCGCCAGCGGGGTGAGCAGGGTGGTGACCTCACCCGGGCGCAGCCGACCCCGGTGTGCGACCAGGTCCTCGAGCGATCCGGCACCTGCGGCGTCGCGTACCAGCGCCACCACCTCGTCGGTGAGCGGGACCACCTCGCGCAGGCGAAGCAGGTGCTCGCTGGTGACGCGCTGCTGGGACGCCTGCTCACGGGCAGCCAGCGCGAGCGCCACGACCGAGGGGCGCACGGCGGGGTCGGTGATCTCGACCGTCTCGTCGTCTCCGGCCCGCGACAAGGAGAAATAGAGAAGCCCGCTTCGCCCCAACGCGCGCGTGAGGGTGCGCCCCGGCACCACCGGTGGCTCGTGGCTCATGTCTGTCCCCCTGCGGTCCGAGCCCCGTGTGCGCGTCGTCGGCCACCGGTGCACGCACAATCCTGCCAGCACTCGGCCCGGCGCATGATCGGTCATCCACAGCTGCTGACGAGCGCGCCGGTTTCGCCCCCGGTCGGGCGCACCCCCTTGGACCCGGTGCCCCGATCGGGCTCTCGGTCAGGGGGCCACCGCCCCCCGGACAGATTCCTCCACGCGCGGCGTAGCCTTGGTGGTATGCGTTTCGAGCACCCGGGCTTCTCCCCGCACGCGGTCGAGTACGCCCGGGCCTGGGAGCACCAGCGAGCGGTGCACGCCCAGGTCGTCTCGGGTGCCCTACCCGACACGACGATCCTGCTCGAGCACCCGGCCGTCTATACGGCCGGCAAGCGCACTGAGCCGCACGAGCGCCCGCAGGACGGCACGCCGGTCGTCGACGTCGACCGTGGCGGCAAGATCACGTGGCACGGCCCCGGCCAGGTCGTCGGCTACCCCGTTCTCCGACTCCCTGCCCCCATCGACGTCGTGGCCCACGTGCGCACGCTGGAGGAGGTCATGATCCGCGTCTGCGCCGACCTCGGCGTCACCGCCGGTCGCCGACCCGGCGACAGTGGCACATGGGTGCTCGCCGACGACCGAGGACCCGACCGCAAGCTGGGCGCCATCGGCATCCGGGTCAGCCGTCAGGTCACGATGCACGGATTCGCCCTCAACTGCGATCCAGACCTCACGTGGGCCGACGTCATCGTGCCGTGCGGCATCGTCGATGCCGGGGTCACCTCGCTGTCTCGAGAGCTGCGCCGCGACGTCACCGTCGCCGAGGTCCTGCCCGTGCTCGAGCACCACCTCACCGACCTGCTCGACCCGTATGCCGTCGAGGTCACCCGCCGCCGACGGCTCACCGACGGTGGCCCGCAACCCGCGCCACCGGGAGCCCCTGGGGCCATCGCGCACCCCACCTCCACCCCCACCCGGACAGGAGTCCCCGCATGACCATCGCCCCCGAAGGCCGTCGCCTGCTGCGCGTCGAGGCCCGCAACAGCGAGACCCCGATCGAGCGCAAGCCGTCGTGGATTCGCACCACGGCCAAGATGGGGCCGGAGTACACCGCGCTCCACGCGATGGTCAAGAGCGAGGGCCTGCACACGGTGTGCCAGGAGGCCGCCTGCCCCAACATCTTCGAGTGCTGGGAGGACAAGGAGGCCACCTTCCTCATCGGGGGTGACGTCTGCACCCGCCGGTGCGACTTCTGCGACATCGCCACCGGCCGCCCGACGACGCTCGACCTCGACGAGCCGCGGCGGGTCGCCGAGTCGGTGCGACAGATGGGGTTGCGCTACTCCACCGTGACCGGGGTGGCGCGCGACGACCAGCCCGACGGAGCCGCTGGGCTCTATGCCGACACCATCCGCCAGATCCACGCACTCAACCCCGAGACCGGTGTCGAGATCCTGCCGCCCGACTTCGGCGCCCGCCCCGAGCTCGTCGGGCTGGTCTTCGACGCCCGGCCGGAGGTGTTCGCCCACAACCTCGAGACCGTGCCGCGGATCTTCAAGCGGATCCGGCCGGCCTTCACCTACGACAAGTCGCTGCGGGTGCTGAGCATGGCCCGGGAGGCCGAGCTGGTCACCAAGAGCAACCTCATCCTCGGCATGGGTGAGACCGACGACGAGATCGAGGCCGCGATCCGCGACCTGCACGACGCCGGGTGCGACATCCTCACGCTCACCCAGTACCTCCGGCCCTCGCCCCTGCACCACCCGATCGACCGGTGGGTCAAGCCCCAGGAGTTCGTGCACTGGTCGACCGTGGCCGACGAGATGGGTTTCAAGGGCGTGATGGCCGGTCCCCTCGTGCGCTCGTCGTACCGTGCCGGCCGCCTCTGGGCGACCGCCATGCGGCGTTGGGGACGCGAGATCCCCCCGCACCTGGCGCACCTCGGCGCCAAGGCGGACGAGCCGGCCCGGCAGGAGGCGGCCACCCTGGTGGCCCGCTCTGCGGCACCCGTCTCGTGAGTGGCCCCCGCTGACCTATCCTGACCTTCATGGCCAAGGACGCGACCCCCAAGGACCCCAGCACGCCGAAGAAGGCGGGGCGCCTCTCCCAGCTACGGCAGATCTTCACCGCTGCACGGCAGGTCGACCCGAAGATCACCTGGTGGATGCTGGGGGCCTTCGCGGGGACCGTCGTCGTCGCGGTCGTCATCGGGCTGCTCCTCGGGCACTGGGTCTACGCCCTGGTCCTCGGGGTCATCCTCGGCCTGCTCGCCGCGCTCATCACGATGAGCCGCCGGGCCGAACGGGCGGCATACAAGCAGATCGAGGGCCAGCCGGGCGCGGCGGGTGCTGCCCTGACGTCGCTGCGCCGGGGGTGGTTCTTCGAGCGCGAGCCCGTGGCGGCTGACGCCCAGCGCGCGGGTGACCTCGCCGGTGCCGCCCTGGTCTACCGGGCGACCGGGCGCCCTGGCATCGTCCTCGTGGGCGAGGGCCCCGCAGGCCGGGTCTCACGGCTGCTGGCCGCAGAGCGAAAGCGGGTCGAGCGGGTCGCCCCCGGGGTGCCCGTCACCCTCCTGCGCGTCGGCAGCGGTGAGGACGAGATCCCGATCACCAAGCTGGCCGGGAAGATCCAGCGCCTGAAGCCGGCGCTCAGCAAGGACGAGGTCTCCGTGGTCAACAAGCGGCTGAAAGCACTCGGTGGCGTGCGCCCCCCGATCCCCAAGGGCGTCGACCCCCAGCGCGCGGCCCGCATGGAC
>JALYVC010000004.1 GCA_030853445.1 Actinomycetota bacterium
CGCCAGCTCCGGGTCGTCCGCGTGCAGGACGCGCACCTGCTCCTGCACGAGCGGCCCGACCGGGGCGCCGACGAGCACGAGGAGCGGGCAGCGCTGCACGACCAGGCCGGCGCCCCTGGCCGCCGCCAGAAGCGACGGCGACGTCTCGTCGACCCACTCGAGGGCCCGCGGCACTCCCAGCTCGTCCTGGCGGTCGAGGACGGCAACGACGTCGGCCACCGTCACCGGGCGGTCGAGACCGAGCGTCGGGCGGGCGTAGTAGTCGTAGGCTCCCGGACCCCCTCGCGAGACGAAGAGCGTGAACGGCCCCAACGCGTACGCCACGGTGTCGGCTCGGGGGACGAGGTCGCAGTAGGCCTCGATGCGCGCCAGCAGGCGCCGGTCTGCGCAGGTCATGTCGTCAGCGGGGTCGGAGAGGTCGGTCACGCCCGCCACCCTCGCAGGTGACCCGGGCCACCGGCCAGCGACTTACCCGCAAGCCCTCAGAGCCGCCGCGAGACGGCGGCCGCACAGGCCCGCACGGCGTCGGCGAGCAGGGCGCGCTCCCGCGTCCCCACGCGGTCTCCCTCGAAGGTGAGCGCGATCGCGGCGGCAGGGTAGCCGGAGCGGTCGAGTGCGGCGGCCGCCACCGACGAGAAGGAGGGGGTCACGGTGCCGTCCTCGACGGCATACCCGCGTTGGCGCACCCCCGTGAGCAGCGACCGCAGGGCGGTCAGCGAGGTCGGGCCCGCTCCGTCCCGCCGGACGAGCCCGGACCGCGAGGGGTAGAGGGCGCGCACCTGCGCCGCCGGCAGCGCCGCGAGCAGCGCGAGACCGCTGGCGGTGAGGTGGGCCGGGAGGCGCACCCCCACGTCGGAGACGAGGGGCGGCCGCCGCGGGGCGCGCTCCTCCAGCAGGTAGAGCACGTCGGCCCCGTGGAGCACCGCGAGGTGGGCGTTCTGCCGGGTCTCGTCGACGAGACGCGCGACGAGGGGTCGGGCCAGCCGCTGCAGCGGCGCCTGGCGCGAGTAGGCCGACCCCAGCTCATAGGCCGCCACCCCGAGGGCGTAGCGCCGCTCCTCCGGGAGGTGCACGACGAAGCCACGCTCCTGCAGCACCGCGAGCAGGTGGTAGGTGCTCGAGCGGGCCAGCCCGAGCTGGCTCGCGATCGAGGCGGCGGGCAGGGCCTCGGTGTGGCGTGAGAGCAGCGCGAGCACGTCGAGCGCGGCGGCGGCGGCTGGGGCGTTGCTCACAAGGTGGCAGTGTCGCAGGAGGTGGTCGTTGGTGGCACCGTGGGACGGGTGCCTGCAGCCGAGACCTCCCGCCCCGCCGGCGCGGCGACCCGGCCGTTCGAGGGCCATCGCCCGGGCAGCGCCGGATACCGTCGGCTCTCCCTGGCGCTGTTCGCCGCTGGGCTGGCGACCTTCGCCGCCCTCTACTCGACCCAGCCGGTGCTACCCGATCTGGCGCGGGACTTCGCGCTCTCACCCGCCGCCAGCGCGCTGAGCGTGTCGGCGGCGACCCTCGGCCTCGGGGTGGCCCTGCTGGTGGTGGGGCCGGTCACCGAGCGCCACGGGCGCACCCCTCTCATGCACTCCTCGCTCGTGGCCGCGAGCGTGGTGGGGGTGCTCTGCGCCCTCGCCCCGTCGTGGCCGACGCTGCTCGCGCTGCGGGTGCTGCAGGGCGTGACCCTGGCCGGTCTGTCGGCCGTCGCGATGGCCTACCTGCGCGAGGAGGTGCACCCCGAGGCCCACGGGCGGGCGAGCGGGCTCTACATCGGCGGGACGGCGCTCGGGGGCATGGTCGGACGACTGCTGGCCAGCGGGGTCGGCGACCTCGCCGGCTGGCGGTGGGCGCTGGGGGCCATCGCCGCCTTCGGTGTCGTGTGCACCGTCGTCGTCCGCCTCCTGCTGCCGGCCTCGCAGGGTTTCGTGCCCGCCCCGGCCGGGCGTCGGCACGCCTGGGCGAGCACCCGGCGCGTGCTGGGTGACCCGGCCCTGCTGCTGCTCTACGCCTTCGCGGCCCTCGCGATGGGGGGTTTCGTCGCGACCTACAACGCCTTGGGCTTCCGCCTCGCGGCGCCGCCCTACCGCCTCAGCCTCGGCGTGGCCGGGCTCGTCTTCCTCTGCTACGCCCTGGGATCGGTGTCGTCGACGGTGGCGGGCGGGCTGGCCGACCGGCTCGGGCGCCGGGCCGTGATGCCGTTCGGCATCGTCTTGGCGACCGGCGGTCTGGTCCTGACCCTCGCGGGACCGCTGTGGCTCGTGGTGCCGGGGGTCGCCCTCGAGACGGTGGGGTTCTTCGCCGCCCACGGCGTCGCGAGCGGCTGGGTCTCGGCCCGCGCACACCTCGGCGGCGGGGGAACCGGCCAGGCCTCGTCGCTCTACCTCTTCGCCTACTACCTGGGCTCGTCGGTCTTCGGCGCCGTGTCGGGGCTGGCATGGAGCGGCGGCGGGTGGGACCTCGTGGTGCTGGTGGTCGGCGGGCTCTTCGTGCTCGCCCTGGGGTGCGCGCTCGCGCTGCGGCGGGTGCCGAGCCTGCTCGAGCGGCGGGGGGACGAGGAGCCGCCCGGGCAGTGACGCTCAGCGCAACACGCCGGCCGCCCGTGAGGCGAGCGCCGGGGCCTGTCATCCACGACCACCGGAGTCTCGGATGCGAGACACATTCTGCAGCGCGACCGGCAACAGACGGGCGCCCGACCGGTGCAATGGGAGGCATGAGCCCGAGCACCGTCCTGCCCCCTTCCGCGGAAGCCCCAGCCGTCGCCCCCACCTCGGCCCCCGCCACGGCCCTTGCCACTGCCTCGCCCGTCCTGGTCGGGGTCGGCCCGCTCGCGCCGCGGGACGTGGTCGCCGTCGCCCGACACGACGCACCCGTCGGGCTCACGGCAGACGCGCTGGCCGGGCTCGCCGCGACGCGCGCCGTGATCGAGGCGCTGGCCGACGACCCACAGCCGCACTACGGGGTCTCTACCGGGTTCGGCGCCCTGGCTACCGTGAGCATCCCCCCCGAGCAGCGGGCCCAGCTGCAGCGCAGCCTGGTGCGGTCGCACGCCGCCGGGTCGGGTCCTGAGGTCGAGCGCGAGGTCGTCCGGGCCCTGATGCTGCTTCGCCTGTCGACGCTGGCCACCGGACGCACCGGGGTGCGCCCCGTCGTCGCCGAGACCTACGTCGCCATCCTCAACGCGGGGATCACACCGGTCGTGCACGAGTACGGCTCGCTCGGCTGCTCGGGCGACCTGGCGCCGCTGGCCCACTGCGCCCTGGCGGCGATGGGCGAGGGGCCGGTGCGCACCCGCGACGGCTCACTCGTCGATGCGGCGGTCGCGTTGCGGGACAGCGGGATCGAGCCCCTGGTGCTGGTGGAGAAGGAGGGGCTGGCCCTGCTCAACGGCACCGACGGGATGCTGGGCATGCTCGTGCTGGCCCTGCACGACCTGCGCCGGCTCGTGACGACCGCCGACATCAGCGCCGCGATGAGCATCGAGGGCCTGCTCGGCACCGACGACGTCTTCGCCGCCGACCTGCAGGCCATGCGGCCCCATCCGGGACAGGCAGCGTCGGCGAGCAACCTGCGAAACCTACTGTCCGACAGCGAGATCCGCGAGTCGCACCGCACCGAGAACTGCACCCGCGTGCAGGACGCCTACTCGCTGCGCTGTAGCCCCCAGGTCGCCGGCGGGGCGCGCGACACCATCGACCACGCCGCCCGCGTCGCCGGGTGGGAGCTGTCGGCAGCAGTCGACAACCCCGTCGTCACCCCTGATGGCCGGGTCGAGAGCAACGGCAACTTCCACGGCGCCCCGGTGGCCTACGTCATCGACTTCCTCGCCATCGTCGCCGCCGACCTCGCGAGCATGAGCGAGCGCCGCACCGACCGCTTCCTCGACGTCGCCCGCAACCACGGCCTGCCCCCCTTCCTCGCCCACGACCCCGGCGTCGACTCCGGCCTGATGATCGCGCAGTACGCGCAGGCCGCGATCGTCTCCGAGCTCAAGCGGCTGGCCGCCCCCGCCAGCGTCGACTCGATCCCCAGCAGCGCCATGCAGGAGGACCACGTCTCGATGGGCTGGTCCGGGGCGCGCAAGCTGCGCCGGGCCGTCGACGGCCTCACCCGCGTGCTCGCGGTCGAGGTGCTGACGGCCGCACGCGGCATCCGGCTGCGGGCACCGCTGCTGCCGGCTGCGGCTACCGGCGCCGTCGTCGCGCTGCTCGAGGCTGCCCCGGGCTCGCCGGGTCACCCCGGCCCGGACCGCTTCCTCTCCCCCGAGATCGAGACGGTGGTGGGCCTGGTGGCCAGCGGCGCAGTGGTAGCCGCGGCCGGGTCAGCCACCACCCTCCCCCTCCTGTGACCCTCACCCGTTCCGAACCGAAAGGCACTCCCATGGAAGGCGCCCGTCCCGTCCGCGCAGCCCGCGGCACCGAGCTGACCGCGAAGTCGTGGGCCACCGAGGCCCCTCTGCGGATGCTCATGAACAACCTCGACCCCGAGGTCGCCGAGCGCCCCGACGACCTGGTCGTCTACGGAGGCACCGGCCGCGCCGCCCGGTCGTGGCGGGCCTTCGACGCCATCGTCGCGTCGTTGCGCGACCTCGAGGCCGACGAGACGCTGCTCGTGCAGTCGGGGAAGCCGGTCGGCATCTTCCGCACCCACGAGTGGGCACCACGGGTGCTCATCGCTAACTCCAACCTCGTCGGCGACTGGGCGACCTGGCCGCACTTCCGCAAGCTCGAGGCGGAGGGCCTGATGATGTACGGCCAGATGACGGCCGGCTCGTGGATCTACATCGGCACCCAGGGGATTCTGCAGGGCACCTTCGAGACCTTCGCCGCGGTGGCCGCGAAGCTCGCCGTACAGCGCGGTGAGCCCGCTGAGGGGGCGACGCTCGCCGGCACGCTGACCGTCACCGCCGGCTGCGGGGGCATGGGCGGCGCGCAGCCGCTGGCCGTCACCCTCAACGGCGGAGCCTGCCTGGTCATCGACGTCGACCGCACCCGGCTCGAGCGCCGGGCCGCCAAGCGCTACCTCGACGTGGTCGCCGACGACCTCGACCACGCCCTCGAGCTCGTGCTGGCGGCCAAGGCCGAGCGGCGGGCCCTCTCCGTCGGTGTCGTCGGCAACGCCGCTGCGGTGCTGCCCGAGCTCCTGAGGCGTGAGGTGCCCGTCGACATCGTCACCGACCAGACCAGCGCACACGACCCGCTGTCCTACGTGCCGGTCGAGGTCCCGCTCGACGACTGGCCCGACTTCGCCGCCAGGAAGCCCGAGGAGGCGACCGACCTCGCGCGTTCGTCGATGGCGCGGCACGTCGAGGCCATGGTCGGCTTCTTGGACGCCGGTGCCGAGGTCTTCGACTACGGCAACTCGATCCGCGACGAAGCGCGGTCCGGCGGTTTCGAGCGGGCCTTCGACTTCCCCGGTTTCGTGCCGGCCTACATCCGGCCGCTCTTCTGCGAGGGGCTCGGCCCCTTCCGCTGGGTGGCCCTCTCGGGCGACCCCAAGGACATCGAGGTGACCGACGCGGCGCTGAAGGCGCTCTTCCCCGACAACGCGCACCTGCACCGCTGGCTCGACGCCGCGGCCGAGCACGTCGAGTTCGAGGGGCTGCCGGCCCGCATCTGCTGGCTGGGCTACGGCGAGCGCGCCAAGGCCGGGCTGCTCTTCAACCGGCTCGTCGCCGAGGGCAAGGTCTCGGCGCCCATCGTCATCGGCCGCGACCACCTCGACTCTGGGTCGGTCGCGTCTCCGTACCGGGAGACCGAGTCGATGGCCGACGGCTCCGACGCCGTGGCCGACTGGCCACTGCTCAACGCCCTGCTCAACACCAGCTCCGGGGCCACCTGGGTCTCGATCCACCACGGAGGCGGGGTCGGCATCGGTCGCTCCATCCACGCCGGGCAGGTCTCCGTCGCCGACGGCACCGACCTCGCCGCGCAGAAGCTGGAGCGGCTGCTCACCAACGACCCCGGCACGGGCGTCATCCGCCACGTCGACGCCGGCTACGACCGCGCGGTCGAGGTGGCCGCCGAGCGCGGGGTGCGGATCCCGATGCAGGAGGCCTCAGCCGACGCTGCGAACGACCCGGCGGTGACGGCTCGTTGATCTCACCCTGAGCGTCACGAGGCGCGGTGGTCAGCCGCCGGGGTCGGCGCAGGTCGCCCCCGTCGCTCCCGCCTGCCGCGGGCGGCCTCGGTGGTGTGGGCGTCGAGGTGGTGCTCGAGGGTGGGGGTGACGCGCCTGACCCAGGTGGCCACGAGGTCGAGGGCGGCAGGGTCGGTGGAGTACACCCGACGGGAGCCGTCCACCCGGACCCTGACCAGGCCCGCCTCGCGAAGCGCGGCGAGATGCTGCGACACCGCCGGCTGGGAGATGTCGAAGCGCGACGTGAGATCCTTCACCGCCACCTCGCCGCGCGTCAGCGACTCGAAGATCGCGCGGCGGCTGGGATCGGCCAGCGCCTGGAAAACGCTGGTGGTGGTGGCAG
>JALYVC010000020.1 GCA_030853445.1 Actinomycetota bacterium
CGCCAGCTCACCGGCATCGCCCAGCACCTGCTGGTGGTGCAGGACCGCGTCCCAGAACTCGCGCAGTCCCTCGCCCTCGATGGCACTGGTGGTCAAGACGGGCGGGCGCCACAGCGCGTCCGGCGGGTAGATCAGTCGCAACGCCCCGGTCAGCTCTCTGGCAGCCCGCTTGGCGTCCATCCGGTGATCTCCGTCGGCCTTGTTGACGCTGATGAGGTCCGCGAGCTCCAGCACGCCCTTCTTGATGCCCTGCAGCTGGTCGCCGGTGCGGGCGAGGGTGAGGAAGAGGAAGGTGTCGACCATGCCGGCGACGGTGACCTCGGACTGCCCGACGCCGACGGTCTCGACGAGGATGACGTCGTAGCCGGCGGCCTCGAGCACGGTCATGGCCTGCACGGTGGCCCGGGCGACGCCGCCGAGCGTGCCGGCCGAGGGCGAGGGGCGGATGAAGGCGCGGCTGTCGGCTGCGAGCCGGGCCATGCGCGTCTTGTCGCCGAGCACCGACCCGCCGGTGCGCACCGACGACGGGTCGACGGCGAGCACGCCCACGCGGTGGCCCTCCCCGGTGAGCCGGGTGCCGAGCGCCTCGATGAAGGTCGACTTGCCGACCCCGGGCACACCGGAGATCCCCACCCTCACCGCGGTCGACCGCACCCCTGCCGTGGGTGAGTCGACCCCGGCCCCCTCGACGAGGGCGGTCAGCAGCTCGCGTGCGGCCGCGCGGTGGGCCGGGCGCCGAGACTCGACCAGGGTGATCGCCTGTGCAACCGCGGCCCGCCGCCCCGCCCGTATGCCGTCGAGCAGGGCCTCGACGTCGACCCCACCGCCGCGACCACCCGGCCCACGGGCCGGGGTGACCGGGGTGGGGCCCGGTGGCGTGCTCAGTGGTCCAGCTGCTCGCGCAGCCGGGCCAGCAGGTCGAGGGCGGACTCGGCGATGACCGTGCCGGGCAGGAAGACCGCCGCGGCACCCATGTCGAGCAGCCGGGGCACGTCGTCCGGCGGGATGACGCCGCCGATGACGACCATGATGTCGGCGCGCCCCTGCTCGGCCAGCGCGGTGCGCAGCGCCGGGAGCAAAGTCAGGTGACCGGCCGCCAACGAGCTGACGCCGACGATGTGCACGTCGTTGTCGACCGCCTGCTGCGCGACCTCCTCGGGCGTGGAGAAGAGCGGGCCCACGTCGACGTCGAAGCCCATGTCGGCGAAGGCCGAGACGATGACCTTCTGCCCGCGATCGTGACCGTCCTGGCCCATCTTGGCGACGAGGATGCGCGGGCGCCGACCTTCCGCCTCCTCGAACTGCGCGGTCGCGTCGAGCACCTGCGTCACGAGGGTGCCCCCGGCGTGGCTCGACTCGTCACGGAACACGCCGCTGATCGTACGGATGGTGGCCTGGTGACGGCCGTAGACCTTCTCGAGCGCGTCGCTGATCTCACCGACGGTCGCCTTGGCGCGCGCGGCCTCGACGGCCAGTGCGAGCAGGTTGCGCTCGAGCGAGCCGGCCGCCGGGGGCCCCTGCTCGGCCGATCGGGTCAGCGCCTCGAGCGTCGAGCGCACCGCCTCGTCGTCCCGCTCCGCGCGCAGCCGCTCGAGCTTGGCGACCTGCTGACGGTAGACGTCGTCGCCCTCCACCCGCAGCACGTCGAGCTTGTCCTCGGCGCCGAGGCGGTAGGTGTTGACCCCGATGACCTTCTGGTGGCCGGCGTCGATGCGCGCCTGGGTGCGGGCGGCCGCCTCCTCGATGCGCATCTTGGGGATGCCCTGCTCGATGGCGCGGGCCATCCCCCCGGCCTCCTCCGCCTCGACGATGTGGGCCCAGGCCTTCTCGGCCAGGTCATGGGTCAGGCGCTCGACGTAGTAGGAGCCGCCCCACGGGTCGATGGTGCCGGTCGTGCCGCTCTCCTGCTGCAGCAGCAGCTGCGTGTTGCGCGCGATGCGCGCCGAGAAGTCGGTCGGCAGCGCGATGGCCTCGTCGAGGGCGTTCGTATGCAGCGACTGCGTGTGCCCCTGCGTCGCCGCCATGGCCTCCAGGCACGTGCGGGCCACGTTGTTGAAGGGGTCCTGCGCGGCGAGCGACCAGCCCGAGGTCTGGCTGTGGGTGCGCAGGCTCAGCGACTTCGGGTTCTGCGGGTCGAACTGGCGCACCAGCCTGGCCCACAGCGCCCGCGCGGCCCGCAGCTTGGCGATCTCCATGAAGACGTTCATCCCGATGGCCCAGAAGAACGAGAGCCGCGGGGCGAACTGGTCGATCGTCATCCCCGTGGCCAGACCGGCGCGGATGTACTCCACCCCGTCGGCCAGGGTGTAGGCCAGCTCGAGGTCGGCCGTGGCCCCGGCCTCCTGGATGTGGTAGCCGGAGATCGAGATCGAGTTGAACCGCGGCATCCGGGCCGACGTGTAGCTGAAGATGTCGGAGATGATCCGCATCGACGGCGCCGGCGGGTAGATGTAGGTGTTGCGGACCATGAACTCCTTGAGGATGTCGTTCTGGATGGTCCCGACCAGCTGCTCGGGTTCCACCCCCTGCTCCCCGGCCGCGGCGATGTAGAGCGCGAGCACCGGAAGCACGGCGCCGTTCATGGTCATCGACACCGACATCTCGTCGAGGGGGATGCCGTCGAAGAGGGTGCGGGTGTCGTAGATCGAGTCGATGGCCACCCCCGCCATGCCCACGTCGCCGCGCACCCGGGGGTGGTCGGAGTCGTAGCCGCGGTGGGTCGCGAGGTCGAAGGCCACCGACAGACCCTTCTGCCCGGCCGCGAGGTTGCGACGGTAGAAGGCGTTCGACTCCTCGGCCGTCGAGAACCCGGCGTACTGCCGCACGGTCCACGGCTGGGTGGTGTACATCGTGGGGTAGGGCCCGCGCAGGAAGGGGCTGAGGCCCGGCCAGGTGTCGAGGGCGTCGAGCCCCGCGAGGTGCTCGGGGCCGTAGACCGGCAGGATCTCGATGCCCTCGGGCGACAGCCACGGTTCGGGCGAAACCGTTGAGCTGGAGGCCGATTCGCTCGTCCCGCCTCCCAGGGGCAGGCCCGCGAAGCTGCTCGGGACACTCATGCGGAGACCTCCGTGCTGGCCGGGCTGGCGGGGCTGGCAGCGCTCGCGAGCCGCTCGCGGGTGCGGGTGAGGAAGGCGAGGGCGTCGACGCCCGTCGCGCAGGAGTCATCGGCCCAGGGGGCGGGCTTGCCGGCCACGACGACGTGGGCGACCCCGTCGGCACGCAGGGCGCTCGCCGCCTGCTCCCCCCACGTCGCGTATGCCGCGTCGGTGCCCGCGAGCACCGCCACCGTCTGCCCGGTGTGGGCAGCCACCAGCTCGTCGGCGTCCTGCGTGGGCCCGGCGACGTCAGCGGCGATGCCCCCGGCCGCCAGCAGGTTGGTCGCGAAGGTCGCCCGTGCGGTGTGCTGGGCGATGGTGCCCATCGTCGCGAGGAAG
>JALYVC010000046.1 GCA_030853445.1 Actinomycetota bacterium
AAGTAGTCGGTCCACAGCACCCAGAGGTGGTGCTTGACCAGGTCGGAGCGCTCCTCCTTGATGGTGCGCGCACGCGCCACGAAGTCGGCGGCGTCGTTGTCCTTGACCTTCTCCATACAGGCCTTGACCGACTGGGCCTCGAGCTTGGCCTGGGCGGGGTCGTAGATGCCACAGGGGAGGTCGCAGTGGGCGCTGACCTCGATCGTGGGGGCGAACAGGCGGGTCAGGAGTCGAGCTGTCATCGCGTGATCCCTTTCGTCGTGGGGCAGCGGGACGTCGCCGCTGCCGTCTCAACCTACCCCCGTCACCACCGGTGGTCACCCAAGGGTCGACCCACGCGGACGGCGGCTGATCCCGTCGTCACCCGCGCCGAGGAGGCGCCAAGGGCTCCCGGAGGGGGCGTGGTGTGGGTGTCCGCCTCGTCAGGGAGGGGGACGGGTCGCGAGGCGCGCAAGAAGACGAGGGAGGCGGGGGAGCCGACCCACGACGAGGCCGAGCACCCCGCGGTCGGGGACGGCCCCGGCCGACCACGAGTCGACCCCTTCGGCGGGGTTGTCGCGCTCGACCCACCAGCCCTCGCCACCGGGCGCACGGTGGGTCACGCGCTTGACACCGACGGGTCGCGGGCCGTCGTCGCCGTCGGGCAACCGCACGATCGCGAGACGACCTCGCACCGGGGGGACGCCGTAGACCACGACCAGCCGGTCGCCTTCGTGCAGCGTCGGCTCCATCGAGCGCCCGCGCACGACGGCGACACCGATCCGGGGCCATGCCATGGGGTCATTCTGCCCTGCATCGTGCAGGTGGCACCCGCTGGCCGCACCCGGCGGCCCCGGCGGCACCCGAGGCGACGCGGGTCACATGTCGGGTGGAACGTGGCGCAGGGGGGCGCGCGCGTGTCACCATGGCCAAGGAACGGCGGGCCCACCAGCTCCGTCGCCCATCCCCGCGTTGTAGTGGCCATCACCTCGGCCTGCGAATGCAGACACCCATGCGTGTGCCGCTCCGCCCCGGCGTCGTTCCCCGCCGCCGCCCTCGAGATCCTCGAGGCCCCCTCTCGAACCGGAAGTAGTCTCCGCCATGACGTCCCCCTCGCTTTCGCCCACCTCTGCCTCTTCCAACCCCTCACCGGTCCCGGACCACATCGTGCAGGGTGCCTTCTTCGACCCGGCCGACCCGGTCTTCCGGGCGCACATCGGTGGCAAGCTCGCGACTGCGGCGACGCACCCACTGCGCGACGCGGCCGATCTCGCCCTGCTCTACACCCCCGGCGTCGCGCGCGTCTGCCAGGCCATCGCGGCCGACCCCAAGCTGGCCGCGACCTACACCTCCCGCCGCAACACGGTCGCGGTGATCAGCGACGGCACCGCCGTCCTGGGTCTGGGGGACATCGGCCCGCTCGCTGCGATGCCGGTGATGGAGGGGAAGGCGGTGCTGTTCAAGCACTTCGCCGACGTCGACGCCGTGCCGCTGTGCATGGAGACCGGCAGCGCCGACGAGCTCGTCGAGGCCATCGCCCGGATCGCCCCGACCTACGGCGGGATCAACCTCGAGGACATCTCGGCGCCCCGGTGCTTCGAGATCGAGGAGCGGCTCAAGGCCCGCCTCGACATCCCGGTCTTCCACGACGACCAGCACGGCACCGCCATCGTCACGCTCGCGGCGCTGATCAACGGGGCCAAGGTCGTGGGGCGTCGCCTCGACGGCCTGCGGGTGGTCGTCTCGGGTGCCGGCGCCGCGGGGGTGGCGGTCACCAAGATCCTGATCCTCGCCGGGGTCCACGACGTGGTGGTGGTCGACAGCCGGGGCACCCTGCACAGCGGGCGTGAGGGGCTCGCGAGCCACAAGACCGAGCTCGTCGCCCTCACCAACCCGCGCGACGTGCACGGTGGTCTCGCCGAGGCGCTCGTCGGTGCCGACGTCTTCGTGGGGGTCTCGGGTGGCACGGTGCCCGAGTCGGCCCTGAGCGCCATGGCACCCGAGGCGATGATCTTCGCCCTGGCCAACCCCGAGCCCGAGGTGCACCCCGAGGTGGCCCACCGCTACGCGCGGATCGTGGCCACGGGCCGGTCCGACTTCCCCAACCAGATCAACAATGTGCTTGCCTTCCCCGGCATCTTCCGCGGCGCCCTCGACTCGGGGGCCCGCGCGATCACCGAGGAGATGAAGCTCGCGGCCGCCCACGCCATCGCCGCCCTCGTCGAGCACCCGACGGCCGACACCATCGTCCCCAGCGTCTTCGACCCGCGGGTGGCGCCTGCGGTCGCGGCGGCGGTGACCTCCGCCGTCTGAGCCGCGGGTCCCCGTACGGCGTCGTTCCCTGGACTCGACGCAGCGTCGACGGGCTTGACGCCCGGAACGGCCTGAGTCAGGCGCGTTGATGCTGCGTCGAGTCAGGGGGGAGTGGTGGGTAGGGTCCTCGTCATGGACGACCTCTGCCTCGTCACCGGTGGCGCCGGTTTCATCGGCTGCGCCGTCTCCACTCATCTGGCAGAGGCCTTCGGCTCGGTCGTGGCGCTCGACAACCTGCACCCACAGGTGCACACCGGCGGCGCACGCCCACCGGCCCTCGACCCCCGGGTCGAGCTGGTGGTCGGCGACGTGACGCACGAGCAGGTGTGGGACGACGTGCTGGCCGGTCGGCGGCCCCGCGTGGTGCTGCACCTTGCGGCCGAGACCGGCACCGCCCAGTCGCTCACCGAGTCGACCCGCCACGCCACCACCAATGTGGTCGGCACCACCCGCATGCTCGACGCGCTCGCCCGTCACGACGCCCTGCCCGACCGGGTCGTGCTCGCCTCGAGCCGTGCCGTCTATGGCGAGGGGGCCTGGCGGGGCGACGACGGCGGGGTCCACCAGCCCGGCCAGCGCAGCCACGCCATGCTCGCGGCGGCGCAGTGGGACTTCCCGGGGCTCACCCCGCTACCCGCGGGCGACCCCCTCATGCTCCCCGCCCCGACCAGCGTGTACGGCGCCACGAAGCTCGCCCAGGAGCACGTGCTGCGGGCCTGGGCGCTCGCGGTCGGGGTGGAGCCGGTGGTGCTGAGACTGCAGAACGTCTACGGCCCCGGTCAGTCGCTCACCAACCCCTACACCGGCATCGTGCCGCTCTTCGCCCGACTGGCCCGCGCAGGGAAGTCGATCCCGGTCTACGAGGACGGAGCCATCCTGCGCGACTTCGTGCACGTCGACGACGTCGCGAGGGCCCTCGTCATGGCCGTCACCGGCGCGGCGGTGCCGTCGGACGCCGTCGACGTCGGTTCGGGAGCGGCGACGTCGGTGCTCGAGCTCGCCCAGCGCGTGGCCGCGGTGTACGCCGCCCCCCCGCCGCGGGTCACCGGAGCGTTCCGTGACGGCGACGTGCGGGCCTGCTGGGCCGACCCGGCACCAGCGCACCGCGAGATCGGATGGAGCCCCTCGGTGACCCTCGAGGAGGGTCTGCCACAGCTGTGCGCCTGGATCGACGCCCAGGACCCGTCCGCCCCCGACTCCTGAGCCGGGAGCGGTGCCCGTTAGCTACCGCTGAGGGACCGACGGTAGGCGACGCAGTCGTCGTACGACGGGAGCAGACCCTGCTCGGCGGCCTGGGCGAGGGTCGGCGCGGACGTGTCCTTCTCGGACAGCACGGGCGTCAGGCCGTCGGGGAAGGTGATCGCGACCTGAGGGTCGACGGGCGTGATGCCACGCTCGCGGGTGGGGGCATAGACCTCGGAGCAGAGGTAGACGCACATCCCCTCCTCGATGCAGACCAGGGCGTGGCCGAGGCCCTCGGAGAGGTAGACCGCCTTGCGGTCCACCGTGTCGAGGCGCACGGCGTCGTACTGCCCGAAGGTCGGCGAGCCGACCCGGATGTCGACCACGATGTCGAGGAAGACCCCCGACATGGCCTGGATGTACTTCGCCTGCGAGGGCGGCACGTCGCTGTAGTGGATGCCGCGGACGGCGCCCGCGTACGACACCGACAGGTTCGTTTGGCGCACGGCCATCTCGTGTCCGATGGCCTGGGCGAGGTGGTCGGTGCGGAAGCCCTCGGCGAAGACGCCACGGCTGTCGGGGAACTGGCGCGGGGTGACGACCCAGGCGCCCTCGATGGCGAGCGGGCTGATGTCCATCAGTGGCGTTCCTTTCCCTCGAGCAGCACGCCCTTCATGTAGACCCCATAGCCGCTCTTGACGAGCGGGTCGGCCAGGGCGTCGAACTCGAGGTCGCTGAGCCAGCCGTTGCGCCAGGCGACCTCCTCGACACAGCCGATCTTCTGGCCCTGCCGAGCCTCGATGACGTGGACGAACTGGCTCGCCTCGAGCAGCCCCTGGAAGGTGCCGGTGTCGAACCACGCCGTGCCCCGCGGCAGCACCGAGACCGAGAGCGCGCCACGCTTGAGGTAGGCGTCGTTGATGCCGGTGATCTCGAGCTCGCCCCGGGCGCTCGGCTGGAGGTCGCGGGCGATGGCGATGACGTCGTTGTCATAGAAGTAGAGCCCGGGCACGGCGTAGCTCGACTTCGGCTGGCTCGGCTTCTCCTCGATCGACAGCACCGTGCCGTCGTCGTCGAACTCCACGACGCCGTAGGCCGAGGGCTCGGTCACGTGGTAGGCGAAGACCTTGCCGCCGACGAGGTCGGCGTTCTCGCGCAGCGAGGTGCCGAGCCCGATGCCGTAGAAGATGTTGTCGCCCAGGACCAGCGCCACCGAGTCGTCACCGATGAAGTCGGCGCCGATGATGAACGCCTGGGCGAGGCCGTCGGGGCTGGGCTGCACGGCATACGAGATCTCGATGCCCCACGCGCGCCCGTCGCCGAGCAGGCGCTCGAACTGGTCGACGTCCTGGGGTGTCGTGATCACGAGGATCTCGCGGATTCCCGCCATCATCAGCGTCGAGAGCGGGTAGTAGATCATCGGCTTGTCGTAGACCGGCATGATCTGCTTGCTGATGCCCCGGGTGATGGGGTGCAGGCGCGTGCCCGAGCCCCCGGCCAGGATGATTCCCTTCATGGGTGGCGACCCTACCGACCGAGGTCACCCCATGGAGAACTGCCACCGCAGTCCGCCGTACGGCGGCAGGTTGGTGGCCACGTGCAGCGAGAAGGCCGACCACCGTGACGCCGCCGAGATGCGGTGCACCTCGACCTGACCGGAGCCGGTGCCCGCGGTCGGCACGAGGTAGACGTCAGGAGTGGCCGCGGTGCCGAGCAGCCACTGCGCACGGGTGTCTTCCGTGGTCCCGACGGGTGTGACGGCGTGGGCCGAGAAGGAGCGGTAGCGGCTCGCCGCAGTGGCCACGTGCACCTCGGTGCGACGCGAGCCGGTGCTCCCGTGCAGCACCGCGAACAGGTCGCCCGAGTCCTTGGCCACCAGCACGGTGGGTCGCGACGACGCGGCGAGCGGCGGGAGTCCCGTGGCGGTGTGCTGGCTCCACCGGGTGTAGTCCGAGTCGCTGTCCAGCACGTGCACCTCGACAGCGCGACTGCTGCCGCCCCGCAGACGTACGAGGTAGACGCCACCCCCGGTGGGGCCGCCGACGGCGACCTGCCACTCGTCGCTCAGGGCGGGCATGGGGGTGACCGCGTCGACGGTGGTCGAGGTGTAGCCGCTGGCCCAGCTCGCCACGCGCACCTCGACCCGCCCCGAGGTGGTGCCGCGCCTGTGCACCCCGATCAGGTCGGGTCGGCTGTCGGCCATGGTGCTCCCCACCGCGAAGGTCCACTCCTCGGGGTGCCCCGAGGCCCAGCTGGTGGCGATGTCGTTCATCCGCTGGCGGTACTGGCTCGACGCGGACTGCGAGTGGATCTCCACCCGCCCGCTGCTGGCGGCGAGAGCGCCGTAGAGGTTCTCGTCACGGGTGGTCTGCCCGGTGGCGTACCGCGCCGCGTTGGTGCGGATGGTCTGGAGCTGGCCGTAGAGCGCGTTGCCGGGGCACTGCGTCGAGTAGGCGTCGCGGTGCCCGGACACGGTCGGGAAGGTGACCGTGGTGCCTGCTGGCCACTTCGCCCCGGCCCCGCCGGCGGACACCAGCTGGTTGACGCCCGTAGCGCTGCGTTTGTGCAGGCCGAGCTTCCAGCCCATCACCGAGGTGATGGCCCCGAGCATGGCGCTGCCCGGGGCCGTGGCGCTGTGGTCGCCGATGGCGGCCACCCCGAAGCTGTTGTCGTTGAAGGCCAGGGTGTGGGAGCCGACGGGGGTCCGGGAGATGCCTCCGTGGCGCCCCTCGAAGATGCGCCCGAACTTGTCGACGAGGAAGTTGTAGCCCACGTCGCACCACCCGTTGCCCTGCACGTGGTAGGCGTAGATGCCCCGGATCAGGCCGGGCACCTGGTCGGCGGTGTAGCTGTTGGAGCTGACGGTGTGGTGCACGAAGCCCACCTTGACGGTGGGGGAGTAGCCGGGGCAGGAGCCGACCAGTCCCTCGTCGGCTCCCCACTGGGCGCGGGTGTAGATGCCGGGCTGGGTGGTGGCGGCGGAGGCGCTCGCGGCCGGCGCGCCGAAGGAGGAAGTGTCGGCCGAGCTCGTGCCGGGGTCGACGGTGAGCAGGCGCAGGTCGGCCGGTGGGGTGCCGGTCGCGCTGTCGACCCTGACCTGCACCGCTGTGGCGTCGGGCGACACCAGGGGCGAGGTGGCCACGCGGCTGGGCGCGTTGCGGGCCTCGGTGGTGTTGGCGTCGGGCCCGCCCTCCTGGTCGAGCGCATGCCACTCACCCCAGGCTCCGGCCTCGCGCAGGCGCACCTGCACGACGACGCCGGTGGGCGCGTGCGTCGGCGACCAGGACACCCCGGCGGCCGTGAAGCGACCGGTGTCGACGGCGGCCGTGAAGACGACGGGGACGGTGGTCGCGACCGCCCGCTTCCCCCGGTGGGTGTCGGGGTCGACCCCCGCCGCGGTGGCCGGGTCGAACGCGGGCGGCGTGGCGGCCAGCGAGGCACGGTCGAGACCGGCCAGGGGCCACGTCTTCACCGACGGGGCCACCGGGTGCGGCTGGGCCCAGGCCGGAGTCACCACCGGCAGCAGGCCGAGCGCCGCGGTGACGGCGAGGACGGACAGACCGGACAGGAGGTGCTGGGGTCGGATCATGGGGGAAGAACCTTCGGTCGCGGGCAAGTGCAGCGTCGTCGTGGGGTCGACCCGCTACCGGGTGAGTAGGGCACCCATACCCAAACAGCACGATAACCGCTCAAACTGTGGCATTCGCCCATCGACGGGAGCGCGGTCCGCTCGCGATAACCTCGGCGCCATGAGAATCCTCGTGACCGGCGGCGCCGGCATGCTCGGCCGAGACCTTGACGACATCCTTCGGTCCGCCGGCCACGAGGTCACCCTGGCGGCCCGCCGCGACCTCGACATCACCTCCGCCGACTCCTGCGAGCGGGCCGTCGACGGTCAGGACGCGGTCGTCAACGCGGCGGCCTGGACCGCGGTCGACGACGCCGAGACCCGCGAGGGCGAGGCTTTCGCCGTCAACGCCACCGGCGCCGCGACGCTGGCCACCGCGGCCGCCCGCGCCGGGGCCCGGCTCGTGCAGGTCTCCACCGACTACGTCTTCGACGGCACGGCCACGACCCCGTATGCCGAGGACGCACCACTGGCGCCGGTTTCCGCCTACGGGCGTACCAAGGCCGCGGGGGAGTGGGCCGTGCGCGCACTGTGCCCCGACAGCCTGATCGTGCGCACGGCCTGGCTCTACGGCGAGCACGGCCCCAACTTCGTGCGCACCATGGCCCGGCTCTCCACGCAGCACGAGACCCTGTCGGTCGTCGACGACCAGCGCGGGCAGCCGACGTGGACCCGTGACCTCGCCGAAGGCATCGAACGGCTGCTGACGGCCGGTGTCCCGGCGGGCACGTACCACGGCACGGCGCAGGGTGAGACGACCTGGTGGGGGCTGACCCGCGAGCTCTTCAGCCTGCTCGGGCTCGACCCCGATCGGGTGGGCACGACGACGACCGCAGCCTTCCCGCGACCGGCGCCTCGCCCCGCCTACTCCGTGCTCGGCCACGACGCCTGGGCCCGCGCCGGTGTCGAGCCGCTGCCCGAGTGGCGGGCCTCCCTCGCGCGGTCGGTCGAGGCGGTCACGGCTCCCGTGCTCGCTCCGGTGGCCGACGCCACGACGGCGGGAGGGTCTCGATGAGCGACCTCGTGCGCCGGGTGCTGCGCCGCGGTGCGGAGGAGCCGGCCGACCCGGCCCGTGAGCACCTCACGGACACCCCGCAGACCCTCGTGCCGGGGCTGGTGTCAGTCGTCCTGGTCAACTACAAGGGCGCCGACGACACCATCACCTGCCTGCAGGCCCTGAGGCAGCTCGACTGGGCGGCCGAGCAGCTCGAGCTCGTCGTGGTCGACAACGACTCGGCAGACGGCTCGGCCGAGCGCATCCGTGCAGCCCTGCCCGACGTCGTCGTCATCGAGTCAGGGGGCAACCTGGGGTTCACCGGTGGCTGCAACCTCGGATCCTCGTGCGCAACAGGCGAGTTCGTTGCCTTCCTCAACAACGACGCTCGCCCGGACCCGGGCTGGGTCAAGGCCGCCATCGCCGTCTTCCTCGCCGACAACGAGGTGGGCGCGGTGGCCTCCAAGGTCCTTGACTGGGACGGCAAGCTCGTCGACTTCGTCGACGGCTCGCTCACCTGGTGGGGCGGGGGCTACAAGCGCGAGGCCGAGCACGTCGACGCGCCGGGCTACGACCGCCCGCAGG
Source organism: Actinomycetota bacterium (assembly GCA_030853445.1). Taxonomy (GTDB): domain Bacteria; phylum Actinomycetota; class Actinomycetes; order Actinomycetales; family Dermatophilaceae; genus Lapillicoccus. The sequence continues at coordinate 8,682 of JALYVC010000046.1, forward strand.
ACGTCCTCTTCGGCACCGGAGCCGCGATGTTCGTGCGCCGTGAGCTCTTCCACGAGCTCGGCGGCTTCGACGAGCGCTTCTTCATGTTCTACGAGGACGTCGACTTCGGCTGGCGACTCAACCTGCTCGGCCACCGCTTCCGCTACGTGCCCACCTCGCTGGCCTTCCACCGACACCACTCGACGATGAACAAGTTCGGCAGCTACCGCGAGGCCTACCTCCTCGAACGCAACGCACTGATGTCGCTCTACAAGAACTACGACGACGAGACCCTCGCCCGCACCCTTCCGGGCGCGATGGCCCTCGCCGTACGGCGCTCTGTCGCCCGCACCGACCTCGACGCCCGGATGCTCGACCTCCAGGCGCGGCCGGGTGGCGACGCCGACCTCGACGTGTCGGTGCCCAAGATGGCCCTCACCGGCCCGCTGGCGATCGACTACCTCGTCGAGCACCTGCCGACGCTGTTGCGCGACCGCCAGGACCTGCAGCGACGTCGCCGTCGCTCCGACCTCGATCTCTTCCCGCTCTTCCGCCAGGCCCTCGAGCCGGCCTACCCCTTCGACTCGTACGTCAAGGCGCACGGCGACGTCGTCGAGGCCTTCGGCATCGAGCAGGTCTTCAGCCGCCGCCGCCGCGTCGCGGTGGTCACCGGTGAGCCACTCGGCGAGCGTATGGCCGGACCGGCGATCCGGGCCTACGAGATGTCGCGCCTCATGGGGCTCGAGCACGAGGTGCGTCTGGTGACGACCGCGTCCCGTTGCGACCTGGCCGGTGACGGCTTCGAGACCGAGTCGATCACGAGCAAGAAGGCGCTCAAGGAGCTCGTCGACTGGGCCGACGTGCTCGTCTTCCAAGGCCTGCTGCTCTCGTTCCACACGTGGATCGAGGACACCGACACCATCCTGGTCGCCGACGTGTACGACCCGTTCCACCTCGAGACCCTCGAGCAGGAGCGTTCCCGCCCGACGGAGGCGCGCGAAAAGATCTCGCACGACACCGTCGACGCACTCAACCGCCAGCTCACCCGGGCCGACTACCTGCTCTGCGCGTCCGAGAAGCAGCGCGACTTCTGGCTCGGCCAGCTCGCTGGCATGGGGCGGATCAACCCCTTCACCTACGACGCCGACGAGAGCCTGCGCCGCCTGATCGACGTCGCCCCCTTCGGCCTGTCGGCCGGAGCCCCGGTGCAGACCCGGCACGCCCTCAAGGGAACCTTCCCAGGCATCGGCGTCGACGACAAGGTGGTCCTGTGGGGCGGGGGGGTCTACAACTGGTTCGACCCGCTCACCCTTATCCGGGCCATCGACGTCGTGCGGCGCACCGTGCCGACGGTGCGCCTCGTGTTCCTGGGAATGAAGCACCCCAACCCCGGTGTACCCGAGATGGACATGGCCGCCCGCACCCGGGAGCTCGCCCGCTCGCTCGGGCTCGAGGGCACCCACGTCTTCTTCAACGAGCAGTGGGTCGCATACGACGACCGGCAGAACTACCTGCTCGACGCCGACCTCGGCGTGAGCTGCCACTTCGACCACGTCGAGACCGAGTTCAGCTTCCGCACCCGCATCCTCGACTACCTCTGGGCGGGGCTGCCGATCGTGTGCACCGACGGTGACGCCTTCGGCGACCTCGTCTCCCGAGAGGGTCTCGGTGCCGCCGTGCCTCCCGAGGACGTCGAGGCCCTGGCCGCTGCCCTGGCTGACCTGCTCACCGACGAGAAGGCCGCGGCCGGGGCATCGGAGCGGTCACGCGCGATCGCGCAGGACTTCACCTGGACCCGTTCGCTCGCGCCGCTGCTCGCCTTCGTGCGCAGCCCCACCCGAGCGCCCGACATCGCCCGCAGCAAGGGTGAGGTCGTGGTCGCGGCCGGGCGCTCCTTCACGGCCCCGCTACCCAGGGCCCGGATGAAGGACGACCTCCAGCTGGCCCGGCGCTACCTCGAGGAGGGTGGAGTCGGCGAGATCGCCCGCCGCGCCTCGGGCCGCATCCTGCGGCTGGCTCGCGGCGGCTGACGACGGGTCTTCCCCCGGGCGTGCGGAGGCACTCTGGACCCACGACCCACGACCCACATCCAGCGTCCCCCTACCGGCTGGCCGAGCCGTCTGAAGGGCGCCCCGAGCCGGGCTGAGCCGGACAGGGAGCAGGTCCTTCCCCGTGGTGAGGTCCTCTCGCAGCGCTCAGGGGCCGAGCAGGCGGGCGACGTCGGCGCGGCGACGCTGCATGTCGGCCGGCATGGCCCTGCGGGCCGCCAGGGTGCGGGGCACCCGGCGGACGAACGCGGCATACGCGTGCAGGCGCAGGAGACCGTCGGTGCGGGCGGAGCCGCCGCGGGCGATACGCACCAGCGACATCACCGGGTGACGCAGCACGACGGGCATGACGAGGCGCCACGGGGCGTCCTTGAGCAGTGTCGTCAGGCGGTTGCGCTCGTTGTGGAAGCGGAAGACGGGGCTTCCGAGCCCCGATGAGGAGCCGTGCTCGTGGTGCACCACGGCGTCGTGCACGTAGTGCACCGACCACCCGCCCAGGCGCAGCCGCCACGACAGGTCGGTGTCCTCGTAGTAGAGGAAGTACGCCGCGTCGAAACCGCCGACACCTGCCACCGCCGCGGTGTCGAGCATGACCGCGGCCCCGCAGAAACCGAAGACGTCGGCGGGTGGGTGCGAGTCGGCCGCCGGCACCAGCCAGTCGCGGTCGGCGCCGTTGCCGTCGCGGTGGACGACGACGCCGGTGGAGTTGACCCGTTCCTGCCCGTCGACGGGCTGCGCCAGCAGTACCCTGGCCGTCCACGCGGCGACCGGGAGGTCGGCCTCCAGGTCGGCGTCGCGGGCCCGCGCGAGGGCCTCGAGGAAGTCGACCCCGGCCCGGGCGTCGTTGTTGAGTAGCACGACCCAGGGCGAGGAGACGACGCCCAGGGCGGCCGCCACTCCGCCGGCGAAGCCCAGGTTGCGCTCCAGCCGCTGCACGGTGGCGTCGGGGTGGTGCTGCGCGATCGCAGCGGCCGTGCCGTCGTGCGAGCCGTTGTCGACGACGTGGACCGCCCAGCGCGACCGGTCGAGGCCCTGCCGCGCCAGCGAGTCGAGGCAGCCCACCACGAGGTCGCGGGCCTCCCAGGTGACGACGACGACGGTGATCTCGGGCGTGGCCGGGTGCCGCGGAGTCTGCGCGCCGCTCACGCCTCGACGCTCTGCGCGACCTCGGGCTCGACGACCGCCGCGACCGGGCCCGCCACCTGCTCCTGCGACGTGAGGAAGTGGGCCTGGCCCGGCGCCGTGCGCAGCTCGCTCTGACGCACCCGGAGGCCGGGCAGGACGGCAGTGGCGATGGACGACTCGCCGTGGCGCAGAGTGAGCACGAGGCTGACGTCGCCGAGCAGCTCGGGCAGCTCGGTGATCCGCCACCGCATCGAGGAGCGGTGGCCGGCGCGCACCTCGGAGTGCGGGATGACCAGCGGCCGCGGGTCGACCTCGATGACGGTGTCGCCGACGCCGTCGATCATCGTCAACGACGCGGTCAGCGGCTCGTCGAGGTGGTCGTCCACCCAGTCGATGTCGGCCATGAAGAGGGCCTCGCCGTCGGCCGAGAAGCTGTCGGGGGTGAGGTTGGTGCTGGGGTCGACCAGGAGCACGGCGGCGATCTTGGCCAGACCCACGTCGGCGCGACCCACGTTGTCGACGCCCATCAGCTCGTTGAGACGCTCGCCGCCCTCGCGGGTGGGCCCGTCGAAGATGACCTGCCCGTGGCTGAGGAGCACCGCGCGCGTGCACAGCGCCTCGACGAGCTGCGCCGAGTGCGACACGAAGAGGATGGTCTTGCCCTGCTGCTGGAACTCGCCGATCCGGTCGAGGCACTTCTTCTGGAAGGCGGCGTCGCCGACCGCGAGCACCTCGTCGACGATGAGGATGTCGGGGTCGATGTGGACGGCGACCGAGAAGCCGAGCCGCACGTACATCCCCGAGGAGTAGTGCTTGACGGGGTTGTCGATGAACTCACCGAGCTCGCTGAAGGCGACGATCTCGTCGAAGAGCGCATCGGTCTCGGTCTTGGGCACACCGAGCAGGGCGGAGTTGAGGTAGATGTTCTCGCGACCGGTCAGCTCGCCGTCGAACCCGGCCCCGAGCTCGAGGAGCGAGGCGACGCGACCCTCGATGTGCACCGTGCCCTCGGTCTGGCGCAGGATGCCGGACAGGACCTTGAGCAGGGTCGACTTGCCCGACCCGTTGGGGCCCATCAGCCCGACGGTCTCGCCGCGACGCACCACCACGTCGACGCCCTTGAGGGCCCAGAAGTCGTCGGCCGGTCCCTGCTCGCGGCGGATGACCCGCTCCTTGAGGCTGGTCGCCTTGCGGCTGTGCCGCTGGAAGCGCTTGCCCACGCCCTGCGCCTGGATGAGCACGGGGGCATCGGGGTCGAGCTCCTGCCCGAGCGAACGCGCCATCTAGAGCTCCTCTGCGAAGTCGGCCGACAGGCGCCGGAACTGCCACACGCCGAGAGCGAGGACCCCCAGGGAGACGACGAAGCCGAGGGCCAGCGCCTTGACGTAGAAGATGTTGTCGGGGCTGGCGAGGATCAGGTTGCCGTTTGGGTCGTAGACCTGGCCGTAGATGGCGCGCTGGAAGCTCGCGGTGACCCCGGCCATGGGGTTGAGGTAGAAGGCCATGAGCTTCAGCCCACCGCCCAGCTTCTCGTGGACCAGCGCCGGGGGGTAGATGACGGCCGAGAGCCACACCCAGGCGAACATCCCGACCTCGAGGATGTGCTGCGTGTCCTTGTAGCGCACGGTCGTGCTCGACACGAAGAGGGAGAGCCCCACCGTGAGCGTGAGGACGACGAGCCCTGCGGGGATCAGCAGGAGCAGCTCGGGGCGCAGCGGCGCGTGGCCGGTCACCGTCATGGCGAGGACGAGGACGACGTACTGCAGCAGCACCTGCACCCCGGCGAAGCCGATCGACGCCAGCGGCAGGGCGATGTGGGGGAAGGGGACCTTCTTGACCAGGCCGGCGTTGCCGGTGATCGAGGTCGACGCACCCATCACCCCCATCTGGAAGAGGTTGAAGACCAGGAGACCAGACAGCAGGAAGTAGCCGAAGATCGGCACGTTCGACTTGAAGACGTAGGAGAAGACGAAGGTGTAGACCACGAGCATCAGCAGCGGGTTGGCCAGCGACCAGAGGAAGCCGAGGGTCGAGCCCTGGTACTTGATCTTGAGATCCTTGCGGACCAGCTGCGTGATCAGCTGCAGCCGCAGCGACGACTGCGGGGAGTGGCGCTCCGTGGCCAGCGTCATGCGCGTCCTTCCGCTCTGTCGAGGCTGCGTGTGGTGCACGTGCGACCCGTGGAGGGTGCTGGCCCACGATACCTGCGTCAGTGTGGTGGCCGGCGCGCACTGCCTGCGAGTGGCACGATGGCTCGGTGCCCGATGCGCCTGACGGTCTGAGTGCGCTCGTCGTCGCCACCCAGCTCTCAGCGCCAGTGCCCGGAGGGACGGGCCGGTATGCCGCGAACGTCCTGCGCTCGCTCGAGGTGAGCCGCCCCGCGGGGGCCGGCCTCACGGCATACCTGTGCGGAGACGTGGCTCCCGACTGCGGTCTCGAGCTGCCGGCCGGGCTCGCCTCGCGGCGGGCACCGGTCGGCTTCCGGGCCCTCGCCCGGCTCTGGGAGCGCGGACTGCCCCCACGCGCCCCGGATGCAGACCTCGTGCACGCGACGACCTTGATGGTGCCGCCGACCCGGGCCGGGTCGCGGCTCGTCGTGACCGTCCACGACGTCGTGCCGTGGACCCACCCCGAGACGTTGACCCCACGCGGTGTCGCCTTCCACCGACGGATGGCCGAGCGCGTGGCCCGCACTGCCGATCTGCTGCTCACGCCCACAGCCGTCGTGGCGCAGCGGCTCGAGCAGCTGCTGCAGCCGGCCTGTCCGGTGCGGGTGGTGCCCCC
>JALYVC010000090.1 GCA_030853445.1 Actinomycetota bacterium
CCCCCGGCCTCGCGTCCCCCGCCGGAGCGGGACGTGGCCGCGGGGACGGGGGGAAGCAGGCGACCGTCGGCCTCCTGCGCTGCGGCGAGGGCGGCAGCGCTGCGGCCCACTGCCTCCTCGTCAGCCGTGCGCAGTGCGTGGTGGACGGCGTCGATCCCCCCGCGGGTCCAGGCCTCCCAGAGCCCGGACAGCTCCCAGGCCCCTGTTGCCCGGACCGAGACCCCCCGCGGCCCGGTGCGCCGCAGCACGCCGCGCACGAGGAGCATCCACGAGTGGAAGACGGTGGTGGCGTAGGGACCCTGGACGTCTTCGAAGAACGTGGCGTCGCTCGGGCCGGTCGCGTCGTCGAGGGTGAGGAAGACGACCCGCCGCCCGGAGCGCACCGGCGGTGTCTGCGTGGCGACCTTGACCCCGGCGACCCAGACCTCGCGGCGGTTGCGGGCGGCGAGCAGGTCGCGGGAGCGGGTGACCCCGAGGGCGTCGAGCATGGGGACGTAGAAGTCGACGATGTGGGCGCTGGCATCGAGGCCGAGGATGTCGAGCTCGGCCCGGACCCGCTCCGGTCCCGTCATCTCCGGCAGCCCCGAGCCGCGCTCGAGCCGTGGGGTGTCGCCGAGGTCGAGTGTCAGCTGGGTGGCGTGCTGGGCTGAGGGGTTGACGGGGCGAGCGGCCCGGGACTGGACTGCAGCAAGCCGTGCGACTCCCTCACCTGCTACCGCGCCACCCGCTCCTGCGCCCCTCCCTCCTGCGTCCCTCGCTTCGGGGACCCTGCTGGTCACCACGGTGCGCTGGGGGATGGCGGCCGCAGCGACCCGGGGCCGTCCGCGACCCGACGCCCCCGAGCGTGACCACCGGTCGAGCTCGGCGACGTGGAGCAGGAGGTCGCGGCGGGTCACCCGCCCGCGACGGCCCGTGCCCGAGGTGCCGGCGCGGTGCGGGGTGAGCGAGCCGATGCCGTAGACGGTGTCGAACCCCCCGGCGAGCACGAGCCGCTCGACGACCGGGCGCGAGACCTGGGCCCGGCGCCAAAAGTCGGCGAGGCCCGCGTAGGGCTGACCGGCCACGATGCGGGCCACCTCGGCGGCGCTGATGCCCTTGACGTCGGACAGGGACAGTCTGATGCCGTGGGCGCTGCCGTCCGGGAGGTCGGAATGCTGCCCGACGTGCCTCCCCGGGCCCCCCGCGGTGTCGTACCCCTGTGGTCCGTCGTCGACCCGCTCGACGACGTAGTCGCCGGTCGAGGCGTTGACGTCGAGACCGAGGACGGCGATGCCGAGGCTGCGGGCGTCGTCGAGGATGAGCCGCTTGGGGTACATCCCCGGGTCGTGGGTGAGCACCCCGGAGAGGAAGGCCGCCGGGTGGTGGGTCTTCAGCCACGCAGACTGGTAGGTCGGGAGGGCGAACGCCGCTGCGTGCGCCTTGCAGAACCCGAACGACGCGAAGGCCTTGAGGACCTCCCAGATGCGGTCGCAGTCCTCGGGGGCATAGCCCCGGGCGAGGGCGGCCGGACGCCACCAGGCCTCGATCTGCTGCTGCCCTCCTGGGGATCCCATCCCCCGCCGTACCTCGTCGGCCTGGGCCAGGGTGACCCCCGTCGTCTCGGCGACGATGAGCAGCACCTGCTCGTGGAAGACGACGACGCCCTCGGTCTCTCGCAGCGCGGGGATGAGGGTGGGATGAAGGAACTGCGGCTCTGCCCACCCCTGCCGGGCGTTGAGGAACGGGACGATCATGTCGGACTTCACCGGCCCGGGACGGAAGAGGGAGATGTCGGTGATCAGGTCCTCGAAGGTCTGGGGGCCGAACTTGCCGATGAGCTCACGCTGACCGGGGCTCTCGATCTGGAAGCACCCGAGGGTGTGGGCCGTGCGGATGAGACGGAAGGTCGCCTCGTCGTCGAGCGCCACCTGCGTCCGGTCGTCGAGGTCGACCTCCACCTGCTCGACGAGGCGGACCTGCTCGACGGCGTGCGCCATCGCCGACTGCATCCGGATGCCGAGGATGTCGAGCTTGAGCAGTCCGAGGGCCTCGACGTCGTCCTTGTCGAACTGGCTCATGGGGAAACCGGCGTAGCTCGCCTCGATCGGGGTGCGGTCGAGCAGGCCGGAGTTGGACAGGACCACTCCGCAGGGATGCAGGGCGATGTGCCGGGGCAGACCGTCGAGGCGCTCGACGAGGTCGAGCATGAGGTCGAGACGGGGGGCGTTCAGGCCGCTCGCCCGCAGCTCGGGCAGGTCGGCGATGGCGTGACGGACGTTGCGGGCCGAGATGTGGGGAAAGGCCTTGGCCATCGCGTCGACCTCGGTGGGTGGCAGACCCAGCGCAGCCCCGACGTCGCGGATCGCGTGGCGCACGCGGTAGCTGTCCATCATCGAGACGCAGGTGACCCGCTCACCACCGAAGTGCTCGAGGACCCGCTCGTAGATCTCCGTGCGCCGAGCCGACTCGACGTCGATGTCGATGTCGGGCAGCTGCGCCCGCAGCGGGGAGCAGAACCGCTCCATGAGCAGGCCGTAGCGCAGCGGGTCGACTCCCGAGATGCCGAGGAGGTAGTTGACGAGCGACCCCGCCCCCGAGCCTCGGGCGGCGACCCGGACCCCCATCTCGCGGATGAGGTCGACGACGGTGGCGACGGTGAGGAAGTAGGTGGGGTATCCCAGCCCACCGATGACCTCGAGCTCGTCGGCGAGGCGGGCCTCGACGGCGGCGAGCTCGGACGGGCTGCTCGTGGGGTAGCACTGCCCGACGGCAGCCCGGCACCGCTGGGCGAGGACGTCCTGCGGGTCGTCGGTGACGGCGATGCCGAGCACCGACTGCTCCGGCAGGTGCACGCTGCCGATGCCGAGGTCGAGGCTGGGATCGAGGACGCACTCCTGCGCCAGCTCGACCGTCGACGCGAGCAGCGCCGACGCCCCCTCCCTGGCGAGCACCCCTCCGCCGCTGATGCCTGGCCCCGAGGCCTGGAGGATGTCGCAGGCCACGGCGTACATCGCCGGGGTGGGGCTGAGGTGGCCGGCCGTGGTCACCCGGTCGAGGTGGCGCACGTCGAGGGCGACGAGCCGGCGGGCCGCATCGAGGACGTCGACGGTCGCGGCCTCCCGGGGATCGGCGTGACGCACCGCGGCGGTGAGGACGACCCGGATGCCGTGGTCGCGGGCCAGGGCATAGAGGCGAGCTGCGTGCCCGAGGCTCGCCGGGGTGTCCTCAGGACCGCCGTGGCACACGACCTCGATGGCCAGGGCGTCGTGCGGCAGGAGCGCCTGCCACCGGGCCAGGGCCGCCCGGGCGAGGTCGCGCCGACGGGCCAGTGCGGCCCGGCCGACGTCGGAGTCGGGGCCCAGCAGGACGACGAGCGGGCTCGGG
>JALYVC010000103.1 GCA_030853445.1 Actinomycetota bacterium
CCCCCCACCGCGTCAGCCCCGACGACGGCGCCGCCGGGCCCGCGGGGTCGTGCTGCTCGTGGTGCTGCTGGTGCTCGCCTGGGTCGCCTTCATGGTGTGGGTGCCGTTCCACGCCTGGGGCCAGGTCACCCGGGCCGACGACACGCCGGCCGGCGTCCGGCCGGCCGACACCGCGGGCTACAACTACCTCCTCGTCGGGTCCGACGGCCGCGGTGGTCTCACCGCCGCGCAGGCCAAGGCCCTCAACGCCGGTGGCGCCGTCGAGGGGCAGCGCACCGACTCGATCATCCTGGTGCACGTGCCTCAGGGCGGTGGGAAGTCGGCGCTGATCTCGATCCCGCGCGACTCCTACGTGCCCATCCCGGGCTACGGCAGCAACAAGATCAACGCGGCCTTCGCCTTCGGGGGGGCGAAGCTGCTCGAGCAGACGGTCGAGCAGGTGACGGGCATCCACGTCGACGGCTACGTCGAGATCGGCTTCGGCGGCTTCGCCGGAGTGGTCGACAGCCTTGGTGGGGTCGACGTGTGCGTCCCCTTCGACATGTTCGACAAGGACGCGGCGATCAACCTCAAGAAGGGGTGCCAGACCCTCGACGGGGCCACGGCCCTCGGCTACGTCAGAGCCCGCAAGTCCGATCCCCGAGGGGACATCGGCCGGGCCGAGCGTCAGCGTCAGTTCCTCGGCGCCATCATGAAGAAGGCCGTGACCCCCTCCACGGTGCTCATCCCCTGGCGCTACAAGGCCTTTGCCGACTCGGCGGCCTCAGGCCTGGTGGTCGGTAAGGACACCCAGCTCACCGACGCCGTGCGCGTGCTGCAGACCCTGCGCGGGGTCGACGGCGGTGACACGCTCTCGCTGGTGGTGCCGATCTCGGACCCTGGCTACCAGACCCCGAACGCCGGCCTGGCCGTCAAGTGGGACACCCCGCGGGCGCTGGCCCTCTTCGCCATGATCAAGAACGACGAGCCCCTGTCGGTTCCCCCCGCGGGGACCACCGGGCGGTAGCCCGGGCGCACCCCGGCCCCGGCCCTGGCGTCGCGAACGCCACCGAGCGAGTCCCCTGCCCCCTGGGCATCGTCATGGCCGTGCTGATGGCCGTCGACGCCTGGGTCCTCAGCCCGGCGCTCTTGCCCAGGAGCGCTGACCTGCAGGTGGCCCTGGAGCGGGCCGCAGCGGGACAGGCGCCGTTGGTCTTCTGGAAGCCCGGATGCTTCTTCTGCATCCGGGCTTCGACTGGGGGTCGGTTCGATCGGGCGGCGGATGTCGTGGGTGGACAGCTCGGTGGACGAGCAGGCCAGGGCGGTGGTGTGCGCTCGGAGAACGGGGAGATCACACGACGCCGACGGTCATGTTCCGGACGAGACCCGCACCAACCCGGATGCCGCCTGGGTCCGCACGCTGCTGCGCTGACCGACGCGATCGTGGGGCCGGGCCGACGAGCAGGAACCTAGGAGGTCCAGGCCCGCCACAGCGCGGCGTACTCGCCCTCGCGGGCGACCAGCTCGTCGTGGCTGCCCAGCTCGGCCACGAGCCCGTCGATGACGACCGCGATGCGGTCGGCGTCGTGCGCCGTATGGAGCCGGTGGGCGATGGCGACCACGGTGCGGTCGGTGAGCAGGGCGTTGATCGACCCCTCGAGGTGGCGGGCCGTGCGCGGGTCGATCAGGGAGGTCGCCTCGTCGAGCACGATGGTGTGCGGGTCGGCGAGCACCAGCCGGGCCAGCGCCACCTGCTGCGCGCGGGCCGGGGTGAGCTCGAGACCCCCGGAGCCGAGGCGGGTCACCAGCCCGTCGACGAGACCGTCGACCCAGCCCATCGCCCCCACCGCGCGCAGGGCCGCCGTGACCTGTGCGTCGTCGCTCTCGGAGCGGGCGAGGGCGACGTTGTCGCGCAGGCTGCCGATGAAGACGTGGTGCTCCTGGGTCACCAGGGCCACCTCGGCGCGCAGGGCCTCGAGCGGCAGCGTCGTCAGCTCGACACCACCCACGGTGACGGATCCGGTGCGAGGCCCGTGGATGCCGGCGAGCAGTCGACCCAGGGTCGACTTGCCCGACCCGCTGGGGCCCACGACGGCGAGCCGCTCTCCGGGCCGCAGCACCAGGTCGACGCCGTGGAGCACGTCGATGCCCGGGCGGTAGGCGTAGCGCAGGTCCTCGCCCACGAGGCGGGCACCGTCGGGCCGGTCGCGCCCCTCGACCCGGTCGGGGGGCACGGTCGCGATGCCGAGCAGCCTCGTGGTCGAAGCCACTCCCACCTGCACCCGGTCGACGGTGTGGACCAGCAGGTCGAACGGACCCCACAGCGCCTCCACGTAGAGGACCGCCGTCGTCACCTGCCCGACCGTCACCCACCCCGCAGGCACGCCCGCGGCGCCGATCACGAGCACGAGCACCCTCGGCATGCTGAAGGCGAGGTCCATCGCGGCGAACATCAGGTTGCGCAGGGTCATCGTGTAGCGCTCGGCCTGCGCCGACACGGCGATGTCGCCCTCACCACGCTCCAGCCTGGCCCCCTGCAGGCCCAGTGCCTCGACGGTGCGGGCCCCCTCGACCGTCTCGGTGAGGGTGGAGTTGATCCGCGAGTAGGTGCCGCCCTCGGTGAGGTAGCCTCGCGGCGCCCGCACGAGGTAGCGCCGGATCGGGACGAGCGACAACGACATCAGCACGAGCGAGGGCATCGACAGCAGCCACGAGCTGGTCACCATCGCCACGAGCGTGAGCACCACGGTGGTGGCGGCGACCACGGTCTGCGGCAGGGCCCAGCGCACGCTGTCGCTCATCGTGCCGACGTCACGGGTCACCCTGGTGACGAGGTCACCCGACGACGCCGCCTCCACCCGTGACAGGGGTAGCCGCAGGATGGCCCGCACGACGTGCTCGCGGGCCGAGGCGAGCAGCCCCTGTCCGAGCACCCCGCTGAACCCGGTGGCGAGCAGGGTGAGGAGCGACTGCGCCACGACCAGCCCGGTGACGAGCAGGCCGGTCGAGGTGGCGGCCGCCAGCGTGGCGTCGCCCGAACCGTCGCGCAGCCCGTTGACGGTGGTGTCGACGAGCCCGCCGAGGAGCCGGGGCACCAGCAGGGCGCAGACGGCGGCGAGGGCGTTGCCGACCAGCACCAGCACCACCGCACCGCGGCGGTCGCGCAGGAGACCCCCGAGGAAGGCGATGACGGCTCGGGCGGGCGCGACGGGCAGCCCCTTGCGGGGGTTCATCGAGTCGGTGACGAAGTCACGAGCCCGCTGCTCACGCAGGGTGTGGCGGGCTCGCAGCGCCTCGAGTCGCACCGCGGCGGGAGCGCCCTGCGGCGGCTCGAGCTCCGGGGGTACGGCGGGCCGCACGGGCCCGGCGTCCCAGGTGCGCAGTGACTCGGCCGCCAGGTCGGGAGGCAGCGGGGAGCGCGTCGTCACGACGACACCCTCACGCGGCGCTCCGGCACCGACCCGTCGGGGTCGAGGTCACCGTCGAGGCCCCCGTCGAGGTCACCGTCGAGGTCGTCCTCGCCCCGCACGACGACCGACCGGTAGGCCGGGCTGGTCACCATGAGGTCGTCGTGGGAGCCCCGCCTGCCGACCACGCCCTGTTCGTCGAGGAGCACGATCTCGTCGGCGTGGTGCAGCAGCAGCGGAGAGGCGGTCATCACCACGGTCGTGCGACCCGACCGGTGGGGTCCCAGTCGCGCCGCGATGCGCGCCTCGGTGTGGGCGTCGACCGCCGAGGTGGGCTCGACGAGCACGAGCACCTCGGGGTCGACGGCGAGGGCCCGGGCCAGCACCATCCGCTGGCGCTGACCGCCCGACAGTCCCCGGCCACGCTCGTCGATCTCGCCCTGCCACCCGCCGGGGAGCGCGCCGAAGAGGTCGTCGGCAGCCGCGGTGAAGAGCACCTGCTCGGCCTGCTCACGGGTGAGCCGCCCGTGCGGGTCGACCGCCTCACGCAAGGTGCCGGCGAAGGTGTGGGGCGAGGCGTCGCTGACGAGCACATGGCGTCGGACGTCGGCGAGCCGGACCTGTGAGAGGTCGACCCCATCGACGCTCACCCCCCAGTGCCCCCGGGCCCGCGCCTCGTCCCGAAGGACCTGGTCGGCGCGGGCGACGTCCCGTCGCCGTCGCTCGTCACGGGCCACGCGACGCGACAGACCCTCGGGGACGTCATGACCCACCCGTGCGTCGACGTCGCGCACGAGATAGCGCCCCAGGCGGTCGGCCAGGGCCGCCGAGACGTCGGGGTCGGCGCAGACCACCATGGTCAGCCGCCCGGGAGACACGATCAGACCCGAGGCCTCGTCGACCATCTCGCCACCGGGGGGCAGGTCGAGGGGCGACTCCGGCTCCTGCCAGGGAGACTGCTGCCCGAGGACCACGACCGCCTTGCGGGCGGACACCATCGTGCGCGTCCACTTCTGGGCGAACTCGACGAAGGTGCGCATCGGCTGGATGAGGAAGAGCCCGTAGCCGAGGAAGCTGACGAGCTGGCCGACCGTCAGCCGACCGGCCACCACCTCACGGGTGCCGAGGACCATCAGGGCGACCACGAAGCCCCCGGAGAGCAGCACGCCGACGGCGTCGACGCCGGCCTGCCACCATCCAGCCCTGACGCCGGCGCGTCGTACCGACTGGGACTGGCGGGCGTAGCCCTCACCGAAGGTGTCCTCGCCGCCGATCCCGCGCAGGATGCGCAGGCCGGCGACGATGTCGGTGGCCTGCGAGGTGAGGTCGGAGGAGCGGGTGCGCTCGACCTGCTGCCACCTCTGCATCGGCCGCAGCAGCGGGGCGCCGAGGAGCACCAGCAGCGGCGCCGCCAGCAGCACGACCAGCCCCAGACGCACCGAGGTCGCGAGGACGATGCCGGCGACGGCGAGATAGGCGACCAGCTGGCTGAACGCCCTCGAGCCGACCTCGAAGAAGGCCCCGAACTGGTCGCTGTCGCTGCCCGAGACCGAGAGCACCTCTCCCGTGGGCGTACGGCGCGACGAGACGTGCCCGAGCTGCAGGGTCTTGCGGGTGACGAGCAGGGTGGTGCCGTAGAGCGCGACGAGCCACTGTCGCACGACGAGCGTGTGGTAGAGCACTCCGCTCGCCCCACCGACGAGCGTCACCACCGCGAGGACGACCACCCAGCGGGTCGAGCCCCCCGGGTCGCCGGTGGCGATGCCGGAGTCGATGGCCTTGCCCACCAGCCACGGCCCGAGCGCCTGCGGCACCATCCAGACGAGCGCGACCGCCAGGCCGACCAGGAGGAGCCGACCCTGCAGGCGGGCCAGCCAGGCGAGGAAGGCCCGGGGGCTGCTCGTCGCGGGAGCATCGGGCCCAGACCCTGGCGGGCGGCCGCCAGAAGGGTCGGCAGAGGAGTCGAGGTAGGCCCGGACGACGGGCGGAAAGTCCTGCATGGCCTGACCACTCTAAGAGCGCCCACCGACGCGGGCGACCAGGTTCTCGCAGGAACACCCGCAGGGTCGGCGCACACCCCGTCGAGCCCGGCGCCACCTCGGAGGTCCACCGCACCTCGGTGGTCTACCGCGTCGTCGCCGCCCGGACGGCCCGGGGGCACTCCACGAGGGCGCGCTCACCCTCGCTCGTCCTGGCGAGGCGTTCGCCGACGTCAGCATCGCTGGCCAGGTGGCCCCGCAGGATCGCCCGCGCTTCCTCGCAGCCGCCTTGCGGGCGTGGCGGGGCGCCCCCTGCACGCGCGCCTGACGTGGCCTCGTCGGGTCTAGGACCGAGCCCGTTCAGATCGAGAGCAGACCCTCGCCGCGCATCCAGTCGTCGAAGCTGAGGGAGGCGGGTGCGGCGAGGGGGCCCAGAGCCCGCCGTGTTGCCTCGGCCGACGGTGTCAGTCGGGCGGACGGTTTCGGTCGGGCCAACGCGGTGGTCAACCCGTCGGTGAGCCGTACGGATGCCCGGCGTCGGCTGGCCAGGCTGGGGCGGGCCGCGTGAAGCGTCCGCGGAGAGAGGGGAGGGTACATGGTGATCCTGACGCAGGATGATCACCGAGGTGTCCGGCTCGGAGCGTTCGCTCCTGGGGTTGGCGGCGGACGGCCGACCCCGTTCCGGACCTGCTGAGGTTCCAGCAAGTCCAAGGCTATACCTAACGGATGTAGGGGGCCTGTGCATAGCGGAAGTCCTTGCCGAGGAACGGCGAGTACCCGTAGTGGTGGTAGATGCTCTGGTGGTAGATGCGGTCGTCGACGAGGTCGGGCGCATAGGCCGGGGCGGCCAGCACGACCTCCCGGCGCAGGCTGACGTGCACCTCGTCGTCGTCGACCCGGCTGACCGCCTCGATGGGCACGTAGGTGTGGGTGGCGCCGATGCCCCCGAGCCCGCCGTGCTCGACGAGCAGGAAGTGCACCGCCTTCTCCACGTCGTCGACCACGAGGTCGCTCACGCGGCCGACGTGCTCACCGTCCTCGTCGACGACCCGCAGGCCCCGCACGTCGTTCTCCAGGTGGTCGACGGTCTCGCCCACCTCGCTGAGCAGGCGCAGCGTGGGCTGCGTCTCCTCCTGCGGTGTCCCGGCCGCTGCGGGAGCGTCAGGCATGCCGACGCGCCGTCTGGCCGCTGAGGCGCCCGAACCGGCTCTCCAGCACGTTCACGAGCTTGTGGGCAGCGCCGCTGACCGCCTCGTCGAGGGTCTCGGCGTGCTCGGTGGCAACGGCCACGGGCTGGCCCGCGAGGACTGCCTCCACCACGCACCTCATGTCGTGCGGGGTCTCCCGCCCCGCGCTCTCGTCGGCGAGGTGGACCTCGACGAGCGTCAACCGGGCGTCGTGCGGCGCAAGCACGGTCTCGACCTCCGACGCCACCCTCGCGATGAGGGACTCGGTACCGCTGATGTGGTTGTCCGTATGGACGGCGACGTGCATGGTGGTCCTTCGTAATGCGTTGGGGTCGAGCCGTGGGATGGGTCCTGTCCCGAGCATCGCCCGCCCCGCACAACCGGGGAAGGGGCAAAGGTCCCGGACGCGCCACGACGCCCTCCCTCCGTGGGGTTACCCTCGGAGTAGAGACGAGGTCGGTGGGCGCCATCAGGGCTCGCGCCGGGTGGTTCTGGCCGAGGAGCCTCACACCATGACAGAACATCGCGGCGACGACCAGGGGCACGTCGATTCCGAGCGCTCGCAACGGGAACGCGACGACGACGATCTTGCGACGAGCCTCAGTGCCCTCGCAGGGCTGGTCAGCGGGGCCACCGGGCTCGAGGGCCTGCTCGGGCAGGTCGCGAGCTTCGCGGCCCACGCCATCCCCGGAGCCGACGGGGCGGGCGTGACGCTGTTGCGGCTCGACCGTCCGGGCAACCGCGTCGAGGCTCTCGCCGCAAGCCACCCGTTCGTCGCCGAGATCGACCAGATCCAGTACGTCACGCTCGACGAGGGGCCGTGCATCACCGCCGCGCTCGAGCGGCGCACGGTGCGGTCGGGCTCGCTCGGTGGGGAGAAGATGTGGCCCCACTTCGGCCCTCGGGTGGGCCGCCTGGGCATCAACAGCGCGCTGTCGCTACCGCTGCTGCTCCCAGGCCAGGTCGTAGGGGCGATCAACGTCTACGCCCGCGGCAAGGACGTCTTCGACCAGCAGGCCGTCGACATCGGAGAGCAGTTCGCCCGGCCGGCCGCCGTCGCCGTCCACAACGCCCACGTGCTGGCCCAGGCGCGGGCTCTCACGATCCAGCTGCAGTCGGCCCTCGCCAGCCGCCCGGTCATCGACCAGGCCATCGGCGTCCTGAGAGCACGACGGGGCGGCACCACCGAGGAGGCCTTCGCCCGGCTGCGCGAGATGAGCCAACGCGATCACATGAAGGTCGTGGACGTCGCCCAGCAGCTGGTCGACGAGGCCGTCGGCCGCGCCCGCGCCCGCCACGTCGACGGGTGAGCGGGCGGTCACCGTCCCACCATGGCGTACGGTGAACCCTGAGAGCCCTTCCCGGCACGGGTCCTGACCCCTGCTCACCGGCTCCTGCTGTGGGCGGCAATCCTGCTTCCCGAGGACCAGGCCAGTCGACCCCGCGCTCGGGAGCGCCGGCAGAGGCCAGCCCGTGCACCTCGACCCAGCGCTAGCCGACCACCTCGCGTGGCTGTCTCGCGGACTCGACAGCCCCGCCGACCTCGCCATCACCCTCGAGGCGCTCGTCGCCAGTGTCATCGCCACCGTGCCGTCCTACCTCGGTCTGACCGTGCTGCTGCACCCTCCGACGAGTCCCCCCGTCGCGGACGTGAGCCCCGTCAGCATGACCTTCCTCCAGGACCCCGACCCCCCGGCGGGCGCCGGCCCCGCGATCGGCTCATCGCTCCTGCTGCCCGTCCGTGCCCAGAGCCCGTCGAGCCCGTCAGCCGGGTCCGAACCGACGACGCCGGAGTGGGTCACCCAGATCGTGCTGTATGCCAAGGCGCCCGGCGCGTTCGTCGACCTCGCCGCCGACCTCTCCTGGCTCGAGGGAAGACCCTTGTCGAGCATGGTGGTCGACCAGCACCTGGTGGCGGCGGCCACTGACGGGGGCCGGATGGGCGAGATGGTGGGGGCGTCGCAGACCGACCAGGCACTCGGGGTGCTGCTCGCCCGGGGACTGACGCCGGCTCAGGCGAAGGACGAGCTCGCTCAGCGCGCGACTGACTGGGGCGAGGACCTCGTATCGGCGGCGGCGAGACTGCTGCGCGACCTCTGACCGCATGGGGGTGACATTGGTCCCGAGTCGGGGGCCACGACCCGTCGTACGGTGACCGTGCTGGGAACACAGCGACTCTGTAGGGGCTCGGCCGTCCGCCGTCGAGCTCGGAGCACCATCGCTCCACGCCCCCCCGCCCACGCTGCATGTCGCCTCCTGAAGGAGCCTCCATGTCGATGACCGCCCGCCCGCCGACGCCCTGCGTCCCCGGCCCACCGACCACGCTCGGCTCCGTCCTGCGACAGCTCGGCCACCAGTGCGCCGACAGCTGTCCCGCCGACGACCCGGCCCTGGCCTCCCTGTCCCCCCACGAGCTGGTGTCGGCATGACCGCCGCGACCGGGACCGCTGACCGCGTCGTCGTGGGGGTCGACGGCTCCGACGCCAGCCTGGCTGCCCTGCGCTGGGCGTCCTTCGTCGCCGAGGCCACGGACAGCTCGCTGGACGTCGTCGCCGTCTGGCAGCCGACCACGGCGTTCGGGCTCATGGGCGAGGGCTGGGGTGCCCTCCCCACCGACTGGGACCCCGACGCCGTGACCCGCGAGGCGCTCGAGCAAGCAATGGCATCGGTCTTCGGTGACGACGTGCCCCTCACGTGCGAGTCGCGCGTCATCGAGGGCAACATCGCCCAGGTGCTGCTCGAGACCAGCGCCGACGCGCGGATGCTCGTGGTCGGCAGCCGTGGTCACGGGGGGTTCGCGAGCCTCCTGCTCGGCTCGGTCAGCGCTGCGTGCGCGGAGCACGCCACCTGCCCGGTGCTCGTCATCCACGGCACCACCCCACCGCCCCCGCTCACGAAGGCTGTCTCCTGACCCCCGCCTTCATCGTGCTCCTCGTCGCCCTCGGCCTCGTCGTCGTCGTGCTCGTACCCGGGGTGAAGCTCATGCAGCAGTACCAGCAGGGCGTGCTCTTGTGACTCGGTCGCGTCGCGGGGTGCGCGGACCGGGCCGGTAGCTGGTCATCCCGGTGGGCGACGGGCTGCACCGCGTCTCGCTGCCCATCGTAACGATGCCGATCCAGTCGTAGGGCATCATCACCCTCGACGACGTCAGGTCTCGCGCTCCAGCTCGCGTCTGAGGGCGACAGACGGAACGACCCACCCCAGGACCGCGGACGCCTCAGGTGGACGAGGTCCATTCCCAGTCGAGGATCTCTGGCATGTCGCTTCCGTGCTTGCCGATCCAGCGAGAGTGCTGCACGAGCTTGTCGGACATGCTCTGGCGCAGGTGGTCGGCGGTCGATCCCAGCTGCGGCAGCCGGTCGATGACGTCCTGCACAAGGTGGTAGCGGTCGAGCTTGTTCTGCACCCGCATGTCGAAGGGCGTGGTGATGGTGCCCTCCTCGTTGTAGCCGCGCACGTGCAGGTTGCGGTTGGTGCGCCGGTAGGTGAGCCGGTGGATGAGGGTCGGGTAACCGTGGAACGCGAAGATGATGTGCTTGTCCCGGGTGAAGATGGCGTCGTACTCGGCGTCCGACAGGCCGTGGGGGTGCTCACTGGCCGACTGGAGCCGCATGAGGTCGACGACGTTGACGACCCTCACCTTGAGCTCGGGCAGGTGCTCGCGCAGGATCGAGGCGGCGCCCAGCACCTCGAGGGTGGGCGTGTCACCGCAGGCCGCCAGCACGACGTCAGGCTCGGCTCCCTGGTCGTTGCCGGCCCAGTCCCAGATGCCGATGCCCTGCGTGCAGTGCACCTCGGCCTGTTCCATGGTCAGCCATTGCGGCATCGCGTGCTTGCCGGCGACGACCACGTTGACGTAGTGGCGGCTGCGTAGGCAGTGATCAGCCACGGAGAGCAGGCAGTTCGCGTCCGGTGGAAGGTAGATCCGCACGATGTCGGCCTTCTTGTTGACGACGTGGTCGAGGAAGCCGGGGTCCTGGTGGGTGAAGCCGTTGTGGTCCTGCTGCCACACGTGCGACGACAGCAGGTAGTTCAGCGAGGCGATGTCGCGGCGCCACGGCAGCTCCTTGGTGACCTTGAGCCACTTCGCGTGCTGGTTGAACATCGAGTCGACGATGTGGATGAAGGCCTCGTAGCAGTTGAAGAGCCCCTGGCGTCCCGTGAGGAGGTACCCCTCGAGCCAGCCCTCGCACTGGTGCTCGCTGAGCATCGAGTCGAGGACGCGCCCCTGGGGAGCGAGGAACTCGTCTCCCTCGACGGTGCCGGCCTCCCACTGCCTGTCGGTGACCTCGAAGACGGCCCCCAGCCGGTTCGACATCGTCTCGTCGGGCCCGAAGATGCGGAAGGTGTGGGTGTTGCGGGCCACGACGTCGCGCAGGAACTCTCCCAGCACTGCGGTGTCGTGGGCCTGAACGGTCCCGGGAGAGGGCACCACCACGGCGTGCTCGCGGAAGTCGGGCATCCGCAGCGCCCGCAGCAGGAGACCGCCGTTGGTGTGCGGGTTCGAGCCCATCCGGCGGTCAGCCTCGGGCGCCAGGGCGGCGAGCTCGGGCAGCAGGGTCCCCTGCTCGTCGAACAGGTCCTCGGGACCATAGCTGCGCATCCACTCCTCGAGCTGGGCCACGTGCTCCGGGTGGTCGGCGTCCACCAGCAGCGGCACCTGGTGGGAGCGGAAGGTGCCTTCGACCTTCAGCCCGTCGACGACCTTCGGCCCGGTCCAGCCCTTGGGTGAGCGCAGCACGATCATCGGCCAGCGAGGGCGTGCGGCGCCCGCCCCCGTCGGGGCTTCGCCTGCTCGGGCCGGAGCCTGGATGGCCCGGATGCGCTCGAGGGCGGTGTCGAGCGCCTCCGCCATCAGCTGGTGCATCGTGAGCGGGTCGTCGCCCTCGACGAACAGCGGCTCCCAGCCGTTCCCGTGGAAGTAGGCCACGAGCTCGTCGTGGTCGATGCGCGCGAGGAGGGTCGGGTTGGCGATCTTGTAGCCGTTGAGGTGCAGGATCGGCAGCACGGCACCGTCGCGCACCGGGTTGAGAAACCTCGTCGACTGCCACGACGTGGCGAGCGGGCCGGTCTCGGCCTCGCCGTCCCCGACGACGCAGGCGACGACCAGGTCGGGGTTGTCGAAGGCCGCTCCGAAGGCGTGGCTCACCGAGTAGCCGAGCTCGCCACCCTCATGGATCGACCCGGGGGTCGAGGGCGAGACGTGGCTCGAGATGCCGCCGGGGAAGGAGAACTGGGTGAAGAGGCGCTTCATCCCGTGCTCGTCCTGGCTGACGTCGGGGTAGACGTCGGTGTAGGACCCCTCGAGGTAGGTGTTGGCCACGAGGGCTGGTCCCCCGTGGCCGGGACCGGCGACGTAGAACATGTCGAGGTCGTGGTCGCGGATGAGCCGGTTGAGGTGCACGTAGACGAAGTTCTGGCCCGGCGTGGTGCCCCAGTGCCCCACGATGAGGGGCTTGACGTCGGTGAGGGCGAGGGGTCGCCGCAGCAGCGGGTTGTCGTAGAGGTAGAGCTGGCCGACCGAGAGGTAGTTGGCGGCGCGCCAGTAGCGGTCCATCCGCTGCACAAGGTCGGGCTCGAGGGTGGGACCGGACATGTTGGTGGCTCCATCTGCGGGATGACGGCGTACGCGTCACCAGCCTCCCCCGAACGCATGGCCGCGGGTCGGGACCTTGGTCCCTTGCTGGCCTGCACGTCGCCTCCCTGCACCTCACGGCAGGACCAATGGCACTGACCGCCCGCACTCCTGCGCCGAAAGATAGGGAGATGACCCAGACACTGCACCGCACCGACCACCAGCTCAAGACCTCGATCGCCCGGGCCCTCGAGTGGGCTCCCGACGTCAACTCGGACCATGTCGCGGTCTCGGTCACGCAGGGAGCGGTGGTGCTCTCCGGCGAGGTTCTGGCCTACCCCGAGAAGGCCGCCGCCACGAAGGCCGCCCTGAGCGTGCACGGGATCACCGCCCTCGCCGACGAGATCACCGTCAAACACACCTGGGGTGACCGCGCCGATGCCGACATCGCCCGTGACACCGCCGCAGCGCTGAGCACGAGTGCGGTCATCCCCGCCGATGCCGTCAGGGCCACCATCACCGACCAGTGGGTCACCCTCTCGGGCGAGGTCCACTGGAACTTCCAGCGCGAGGCCGCCGTCAACCTGGCCGGCGACATCACCGGGGTCGTGGGTGTCCACAACAACATCCAGCTCAAGCCCGTGGTCCCCTTCGCCGCCGTCGAGGCCAGGTCTGCCGTCAAGGCCGCGCTGGTGCGGGGGGCTCTCGACGAGGCGCACGACATCACCGTCGGCGGTCACGGCACCGAGCTCGAGCTGACCGGCACCGTGCACTCGTGGCACGAGTTCCGTGAGGCTGCCGACGCAGCGTGGGCCACCCCGGGAGTCACCCACGTGCACAACAGGCTGGTGGTCGTCTCCTAGGCCCTCGGGCTCCTGGACGGCTTCCGTGGATCGAGGCGCCACCCGACGGGGTGGCGCCTCGCGCCGTTGCGGCTCCGCGCAGGTGACGGGACCTTCGGCAGGCCTCCGCCCCCGACCTGGCCCGCAGGCTGGCCCCATGACCACACCAGCCGTGCCCCGCTCGCCCCTCGACCGCTTCTTCGGCTCGTTGCACCGCAGTCAGGTCACTCGTTCACCCCAGGGGATGATCGGGGGCGTGTGCGCCGGGCTGGCCGAGCGCCTCGACCTCTCACCGACGGTGGTCCGCGCCGTCGCCGTGGTGCTCGCCCTGCTCGGCCCGGCCGCCGGGCTGTACCTGCTGGCCTGGCTCCTGCTCCCCGACCGGCAGGGGAACCTGCACCTCGAGCGGGCGCTGCGGCGCGGAGACACCACGTCGGTGGTTCTGCTGGTGGTCGCGGTGCTCGCCGTGGTCGGCGACACCAGCCTGCACGCCCGCGTGGGCTGGCTCTCCCTCGCCATCGTCGTCCTCGCCGTGTGGGCGGTCACCCGCGCCTCGTCGAGGCCGAGCCCGCCCCAGGGCCCCGAGTGAGGGGCCAAGGTCTCGAGCCGAGCGACCGCACGCCACGCAGGCTGGGGCGGGTCGTCGTCCGACGGGCGGTGGGCGCAGTCGTCATCGCGTCCGAACATCGACTACGAGGTGGCCGACCGCAGCCCGTACGAGGCTGCTCGACTCCACCCCCACCCGGAATGAGAGCGCCATGCGTACTCCCCGCCTCATCGCCCTGGTGATGGGCCTGCTGCTCGTCCTCCCCGGTCTCTCCCTCCTGGCTGGAGGCTCTGCCCTCGGCGCCACCGACGTCCGCGGGCGTGAGGCGGGTGGCTATCTCAGCACGCAGCCGGGCCACCTGAGGTCCTCGACCCCCGCACTGGTCTCGCCGGCACTCGAGTTCGTGGTCGACCCCGGCACGCCGGGGTGGGTGCTCGACCGCCTCGCGACCGACGTGCGGCTCACGGTCTCGGGGCCGGCCGCAGTCCCGGTCTTCGTCGGCATCGCCCGCACCGCGGACGTCGACGCCTACCTCGCCGGGGTGGAGCACGACGAGATCTCCACGCGCAGCGGCACCCCCACCTATCGCCGCATCCCTGCAGACAGTGCGACGGCCGCCCCCTCGAGCGGCAGCTGGACCGTGGTCCTCATGAACGCCGACGGCAGCCCCGGTGTCGCCGGAGTCGTCACACCCAGTGTGCGCAGTGACGCGCTCGGCCCGCTCGCGCTCGGCCTGCTCGTCGCCGGCCTGCTCGTCACCATCCTCGCTGCCGCGGGCATCATGGTCGGCCTGCGTGGGCGGCGCCCCCCGGCGCCGGCCAGCTCCGCCGGCAGCCTGCCCTCGACGCCCGCCCTCACCCGATGACCTCCGACGCCCCCGCCCAGGCCCCGGGTCCCCCCTCGTCGCCGAGCCCCGGCGCCGTGACCGTCGGTCGAGGTCCTGAGGTGCCACTCCCCCGGTTGTGGGCTCGGCTCGCCGTGGCCACGGCACTGGCCTCTCTGGCCGGGTCGGTCATCGCCCTCGCCGCCCCCCACCGGGTCTACGCCGGCGTCGCCACCACGCTCGCCGACACCGCCACCGCCCAGGACGTCGTCGGTCTCGCCGTCGCCCCGGGTCTGGTGCTCCTGGCGTACGGCGCGAGCCGCGGTCACCTGCGGGCATGGCTGGGTCTGCTCGGATTCCTGGGCTTCACGGCGTACAACGGCACGATCTACTGCTTCTCGGTGCCCTTCGGGCCGCTGTTCCTGCTCTGGGTCGCGGTATGGGGTCTGTCGCTCCTCACCCTCGTCGGCTGCGCCTCGACGCTGCCGATGCCAGCGGTGGGCAGACGCTTCGCGCACGTCGCCGTCCGGGGCCCCTCCGCCCTGCTCATCGGGGTCGGTCTCGCCTTCACGACCCTGTGGCTGCTCGAGATCGTCCCTGACCTGCTGGCCGGGCGCCCGTCGACGAGCGCCAGCACCTGGAACGTCCCGACGAACCCGGTCCACGTCATCGACCTCGGCGTCTTCCTTCCTGCCGTCGTGGCCGGCGGTGTCCTGCTCCTGCGCCGACACCCCCTGGGTGACGCGGCCGCCGTCGGGCTGCTCACCGTCCTGGGTCTGACCTGCCTGCCGATCATGCTCACCCCCCTCGTGATGGCCGCCCGCGACCACGGCTCCGCGTGGTCGGTCCTCGGCCCCGTCGGGGTCGTCCTCCTGCTCGTCACCCTCGTCACCGCTCGACTCCTGCACGCCCTCCAACCCTCTCGGGAGACCCAGTCGTGAGCACCCACACCACCTCGGCCCGAGCGACCCTCGCCCCCGTCACGGCGGCGGGAGCAGGTGACGAAACGGTCGCAGAGGCGATCCACGTCTCGCGCGTCTTCGGTCAGGGCGACGCCGCAGTCCGCGCCCTCGACGACGTCAGCGTCGCCTTCGTCCGCGGGAGGCTGACGGCGATCATGGGCCCGTCGGGCTCCGGGAAGTCGACGCTGATGCACTGCATGGCCGGTCTCGACTCACCGACGTCGGGCCGGATCCTCATCGAGGGCAACGACATCGGCGCCCTCGACGACCGTCACCTCACGAACTTGCGACGAGACCACCTCGGCTTCGTCTTCCAGGCCTACAACCTCGTCCCGACGCTCACGGCGCAGGAGAACATCACGCTGCCCCTCGACATCGCCGGCACTGACGTCGACCAGGCGTGGTTCGACCGCATCGTCGACACGCTGCACCTGCGCGACCGGCTCACCCACCGCCCGCACGAGCTCTCCGGGGGCCAGCAGCAGAGGGTGGCCTGTGCCCGGGCCCTCGTGGGCCGGCCGTCGCTCGTCTTCGCCGACGAGCCCACCGGCAACCTCGACTCCAAGGCCAGCACCGACATCCTCGCCTTCCTGCGCCACAGCGTCGACGACGTCGGCCAGAGCATCGTGATGGTCACTCACGACCCGGGTGCGGCGTCGTACGCCGACCGGGTCCTGTTCCTCGACGACGGTCGCATCGTCGACGAGATGCTCGAGCCCACCACCGCCCGAGTCCTGGAGCGCATGGGCACCTTCGAGCTCGCGCGGCACGCCTGATGTGGAGGGTCACCCTCCGAGGGCTGCAGGGGCACGCGCTGCGGTTCCTGCTCACCGCCTCGGCCGTCATGCTCGGGGTCTCCTTCGTCACCGGCACCTTCGTGCTGCGCGACAGCATCGACAACAGCCTGAGCGGTCTCTTCTCCCAGGCCTTCAAGGGCACCGACGTCGCCGTCCGCGGAGCGGCCGTGGGCGACACGCTCACCGAGGGCATCGTGGTCGACCCCACGGGCGCGAGCAGCACCACACGCCCGAGCATCCCGCTGAGCCTCGAAGCCGCCTTGGCCACCGTCCCCGGCGTCGCCCGCGTCAACCCCGCCATCCAGGGCGCCGCGGTCATCGCCGGGAAGGACGGGCTCGCCGTGCGCACCGGGGGGGCCCCC
>JALYVC010000449.1 GCA_030853445.1 Actinomycetota bacterium
GAACGGTGTCACCCTGACCCGCAACGTGTCCCAGACGGATACGAACGGGACGGGTCGACGCGACGCTGGCGACCAGCTGAGCTACGCCTACGTCGTCCACAACACCGGCAACACCGATCTACACGACGTGGTCGTGAGCGACCCGAGCGCCACAGCGGCGGTGAGCTGCCCACGGACGACGCTCGTCGCCGGGGCGACCCTGAACTGCACCTCGGTGTCACGGCTCACCCAGGCCGACCTGGACGCCACCTCCGTGACGCGCGCGGCCGCTTCAGTGACCGCACACGACCCGGCGTCAGCGTCGGTGAGCGCCTCGTCGGCGCCCAGCAGCCCTGTGCTGCGCGAGATCGTCGGCCTCAACGCAACCCAGTGGTTCAGCCTGGCCCGCGACCGCAACCAGAACGGTCGCGTCGACGCGGGTGACGCCGTCGTGTTCCGGATGGCAGTGGTCAACAGTGGCAACGTCAGCGTCCACGGGATCGCCGTGAGCGACAGCCTGCTCGCTCGCTACGGCCTGACCATGTCCTGCTCGCCGACCGCGCTCAGTCCCGGCCAGAAAACCTCGTGTGTCTCCCCGACGTTCAACGTGACGAACTCCGCTGCGGTGCGCGGCGTGCTGGTCAACTGGGCCACCCCGAGCGCGGTGAGCGCACGAGGCACCTCCTTCGTCAGCGCAACGACCAACGTCACCTTCCCCGTGGGTGTCAAGTCCACGACGACCAATGTCCCGGGCGGCACCACGACCACGACCACCACCACCGGTGTCACGCCGACCCCGCGGACGATCCGCAAGATGACACTCACCCAGTTCCGGCTCTCGTACGACGATGTCAACGGCAACGGCGCGTTCACGGCCGGGGAGACCTTCAAGCTCGGGTTCACCGCTGCTAACACCGGCAACACGACTCTCTACGGTCTCACCATCGTCGACGACCGCCTCGTCAAGAGCAAGACCGCTGTCACCTGCGCGACGACCACCCTGGCGCCGGGTGCGAGCACCACCTGTCAGAGCGACGCGATCTCCATCACGGACTTTCAAGGCAAGGTCGACGCCGGCTACGGCACCAGCTTCGCCTATGCGACCGCCCGGGACGCGGCCAACGTGGCGGTGCGCAGCAACTCCACGCAGCTCTACCAGGGGTACTTCATCAGCGACATCCGGACCACGGCGCTGCCTGTTACCGGCTCACAGTCGCAGGTGGTCGTCACGAGCGGCCTGGGACTGGTCGGAGCCGGCGGGCTCGTGTTCCTGCTCTCGCGCATGTCTCCTCGGCTCCTGCGTCGTACGCGACCTGAGGTCGGCGAGTCCGGCAAGCTAACAGGCGAGTCCGGCAAGCCGACAACAGGGCCGGCGGTATGACGGCCGGGCCCACCGACGCCCGGCGCCGAGGCCAGACAGGCGACGTCTTGACCGTCGACCCCAGCCGGCTGGTCTTCGTCGGCGGCCTGCACCGTAGCGGGACCACCCCGTTGGCTCGCGCTCTGGCTGAGCATCCGGACGTCAGCGGCCTTTCGGCCACTGACGTCAAGGAGGACGAGGGCCAGCATCTGCAGAGCGTCTACCCTCAGGCCAAGGTCTACGGAGGGCCGGGACGGTTCGCGCTCGACGCTCGGTCGCACCTCACCGAGGCATCTGCGCTGGCCAGCCCCGGGACCGCCGAGCGCCTGGTGGAGGCGTGGGCACCTTACTGGGACCTCGACCGTCGCCTGCTCGTGGAGAAGTCGCCCCCGAACCTGGTGATGGGCCGGTTCCTGCAGGCCGTCTTCCCGGGGTCGGCCATGATCGTCGTCCTGCGGCATCCGGTGATCGTCGCCCTGTCGACGGTCAAGTGGAGAAAGCTGCTCTCTCGCAACTTCCAGAACTTCACCTCGTTGGACACTATGCTGGCCCACTGGGTCGCCGCCCACCGCACGTTCCTCCAGGACTCGCCCCGTATCGAACGCCTTGTTGTCCTGCGCTACGAAGATCTGGTCAGCGACCCCACACGGGTCTTGCAGCCGGTTCAGGATCTGCTGGGACTGGACACGCCGGTCCCCATCAGCAGCCTGCGGCCCAGCCACAGCGGCACCTACGAGGCGACCTGGGCCTCAATGGCGACCTCGCCGTTACGCCGACGCCAGCGAGCGGCCCTGGTCGAGCGCTACTCCGAGGTCGTCGCCGACTTCGGCTACGACATGAACGACGTGCACGCCCTGGGCCCCCTGGCGCTGCCAGCCACCGGCTGAGAGCGTCGCGCGAGCCCAGGGCGTCATTGCCCTGCGAGCGCCTGCCTACCTGCGGTTCGTCAGGTCAATGCGGGGGAGGCTCGCGCTGAGCTGCCGGTAGGCGGCCTGGCCCGCCGCCGTCGTGTCGATGGCGTCGGTGCCCAACGGGTGGTTCTTGGTGTTGAAGTAGAGCATGGCCTTGATGGCGGGGAACTGAGCCAGCTGCTGGCGCACCTTGTCGTAGAAGACGGCCTGCTGACCGGGCTCCGCCTGGGAGTACCAGACGCCCCATTCGGAGATCATCAGCGGCTTGCCCGGGTGGTTCCTGGTCGCCCAGTTGTACCAACCCGGCCAGCTGCCCTTGGTCCGGTTGACCATGTTGGTGAAGTCGCCGCTGTTGGAACCACTGGCCCGGCCGTTGTTGTAGGAGTCGGTGGCGATCCAGTCGATGACGTCGTCACCGGGGTACATGCTCGGCCACCAGGACTGGACGGCGTAGGCCGGATAGCCCTGGAAGATCTGGACGAACACGGCGTTCGCGGCGCCCTGCGCCTTCAGCCGGGTGATGACGTGTCGCGACATCGCGTTGTAGTCAGAAGCCGTCATGCCCGAACCGGCGGCCGGCTGGACGTAGTGCTCGCCCTCGGCCCAGACCGCGATGAACAGCTTGCCGGGGAAGGACTTGATGTTCTGCGCAGCCTGGTCGATCCGTGCGTCGGCCTTGCCCTGTGCCACCGCCGCCCAGCTCATGTCCAGCGCCGGACGCCAGTTGAGCAGCAGGAGACGCGGGTTCTTGGGGTCTAGCGCGATCTGACGCTCGTACGCCGTCGGGAAGACCTGACCGTTGGTGTGGTACCCGTGGTAGATGTCCATCGGACGGCCCATCTGGCTCTCGAACGTCAGGACGTTCTTCATCCGGTCCCCGCCACCGAAGGCCAGCGGAGCCGAGCCCCAGAGGACACCGCACGTCGGCACCAGCTTGGCGGCCAGCGTGCAGCTGGTCGCCGCGGGAGCCGCACTCGAGGCGGCGTCGGGGGCGGCTGCGATCGGGCCGGCACCAAGGTCGGCTGCCGCCGGGATGGGTGCCGGGTCCGAGATGGTAGTGGGGTCAGCCGAGTCGTCGACGGGGGTGGGAACGGCGGAACCGTCGACCGCAGCAGCGTCACCAGCGTCAGAGGTACCGCCGGCAGCGGCTGAAGCCGCACCTCCCACCGCCGACGTGGAGCCGCTCCACGATTCGGCGCCGTTCAGGTAGGGGCTCGCCTGGGTCGACGCGGCACCGACCACGAGGGCGATGGCCAGGCCGGCGCCGAGGAGGCCGGCCCGGCGGACGGTGCGTGTATGGCGACGGGAGGAGCGGGAGATCGATCTCGGGGCGGGGCATGGGGTATCACGGACCGGATGGGTCACGGGGTCTCCTAGAGGGTGGATTCGCACGCGATCGGGGTGACCCAACCTGCCCCCTGGCGGGTGGACGCGCGCAGGGAGGACCATGACACACGAGGATCAGTTACTGACTAGTAACGAGGCATCCATTTCCCTTTTGCGTGCGGTTTCAGGATGAGAATCCCCGGTGATCCCACCTGGTGAGACGCAATGACGTCGCCGCCGAACGTGACAAGACCGCGACCACCGAGCGACTCTTGAGTGACTCTTGCGTGACGGGAGCGTGATCCGCGCCGACGACAAACCCCCCGGGGACAGGTCCTCGGGGGGGTATTGATGCAAGGCTCGCCGGCTCCCTCCTCAGCTGGACGTCGGCACCTTGTCGGGGGCCATCGTGCGGCCACGGGCCAGCGCGGGGAGACCGTGGGCACGTCGGACCAGGATCCACACGGGCGGACCGACGAGGAGGGCGATCAGGAGCAGTAGCCCGGTCATCGGGGTGGAGATGCCCAGGAGCTTGAGACCGGAGGCGAGCAGCACGAACGCCAAGGCCCGGCGAACGATCCCACCGGGTGCGCGCGAGGACAGCTGGGCGCCGATCCACACCCCGGGAACCGAGCCCAGCAACAGGGAGACGGTCAGGTCGAGGTGGAAGTCACCGAAGAGCAGGTGACCGAATGCTGCTGACGCGACGAGCGGCACCGCCTGCAGGAGGTCGGTGCCGACCAGTTGGCTCGCCTTCAGCGTCGGATAGAGGGCCATGAGCGCGATGATGATAAGTGAGCCGGACCCCACCGACGTCAGGCCCACCACCAGGCCGCCAACCATGCCGACGAGGACGGTGGGGACGACGCGGACGGCGACCTTGGGCGCGTCCTGCGGCAGCGGTTTCGCGCTCCCGTCGAGGTTGCGCGCGCGTTCGGCCAGGCGCAGGTAGGCGCGCACGATCAGCCCGGTGGACGCCAACAGCAGTGCGACGCCCAACGAGATCTGGATCCAGTGCTGGACCTCGTCAGAGGTGCCCAGGGCCTTGAGGATCAGAACCCCCCCGAAGGCGGCCGGGATCGAGCCGACGCAGAGCCACTTGACCAGCTCGAGGTTGACGGTGCCGCGCCGCAGATGGACGAACGAGCCCACCGGCTTCATGACGGCAGCGGCGACGAGGTCGCTCGACACCGCGGCCAGGGGTGGGATGCCGAAGAAGAGGACGAGGACCGGCGTCATCAGGGCACCGCCGCCCATGCCCGTCAGGCCCACGACGATCCCGATGCCGAGTGAGGCGAGGGTGAGGAGCGGGTCGATGTTCATGAGGTGAGGTAACCCTTTCGGATGAGGGCGTCGAGCACCTCGGTCAGACACTCCTGGAGTGGCCGACCCGTGGTGTCAATGGTGAGGTCGGCATCCGTTGGCGACTCATAGGGGGAGGAGATGCCGGTGAACTCAGGGATCTCACCGGCTCGAGCACGCGCATACAGGCCCTTGCGGTCCCGTCGTTCGCACTCTTCGAGCGGAGTCGAGATGTGGACGAGGACGAAGTCCCCGAACTGCTCGACCATCTCGCGCACTGCCTGACGGGTGGCGGCGAACGGGGCGATGGGGGCGCATACGGCCATGCCGTGGTGGTGCGCGATCTCCGCGGCCACGTAGCCGATTCGCCGGATGTTGAGGTCGCGGGCGGCCCGGTCGAAGCCGAGGCCACTGGACAACATGTGGCGTACGACGTCGCCGTCGAGCAGCGTGACGGCCCGTTCGCCCGTGTGCTCGAGGTGGGCGACGAGCGCATCCGCGATGCTCGACTTCCCCGACCCCGACAGGCCGGTGAAGAACACGACCACACCTCTCTCGGTGGGGGGTGGGCGCCAGGTCAGGAGGGCTGCTGCCACGGGTTCGTCGAGGTCGTCGGTGTTTGTTCCCCGGTCCACGAGAGCTCGGGCTCGGACCCAGCGCTCGTCCTGCGCCCACAGCACCTCGAGAGGGGATCCGGCCGCCTCTGCGATGGACTTGACCAGCTCGACATCGCTTGCTGCGTCTCGCCACGCCACCGGGACCGAGACCACGTCCACCTCTCGCCCGGCGAGCAGGCCCAGCACCCCCCGTCGCAGCACCTGAGCAGGCACGCCGTCGGGCGTTGGTCGCGTCGGGACCAGAATCTGCACACACATGTCGGCGGCTGCGTCGAGCCACTCGTCCAGCTCACCGAGCAGCGGTGGACGCTGGAGCAGCACGGTTCGACCGGGGAAGGCTGTCCACGAGGGGCCCGGGACGGCTGGGCCGAGATGCTCGACCGTGCCGCCCGCCCGGTACGCGGGTGCGTCCTGCGGGCTGTCGTCAGCGGCTGCGAGCTGGCCCAGTGTCACCTCGCGCAACCGCGCCACCGGGAGCAGCGTCTTGTCGGTGAGGACCAGCTCGCCCGCGGCTTCCACGGCGCCGAGGTCCGACGCGGGAACGATCACGGCGACACCCTCGGGCGCCGACTCGCCGAGGCGTCCGCCGAGGACGGACCAGGGAAGGCTCACTCCGGCCCGGACCAGCTCGAGGTCCGCGGCGGACGTGGCGTCCAGCACGAGCTGTCGTGCCCCAGCAGTCGACACTGCGCGTTCACCCCTTTGACGTGCTGTCCCCGGTAGGTCTCCGCGGTCCCGCACCGCAGTGGGGTCAAGTGTCGCTGCTGGAGGGGTGGCCTGTCCGTGTTTCCCGGCAATTGACGCCTCGACTCGTCCTTCGCGGCAGAGTGGTCCCATGGTGTGGGAGCGACCCGGCGTCGCCGAGCGTCCGGTGCCTCGACGCGAGGTGGCCCGAGGTCCCGCAGGGCGCAGCAGCACCGTCTCGGCTGGCGGGATGGCGCTCGTCCTCCTGGCGGTGCCTGTTGTCGTGCTCTTGTCCGGGGAGATGGTCGGCCGGCGCTGGCACGGGCTGCGCTTCGACGACCCGTTCGTCGACCGCACCGCCATTGCCAAGGTGGCGGAGGTGGTGCTCACCGACGTCGCCAAACCTGCCCTTGTGGTCGCGAGTCTGGCGCTGGTGGTGTGGTGCCTGAAGCGCCGGTCTCGCCGAACGGCCGTCATCGTCGGCGTGACCATCCTGGTCAGCAACGTGACGGTGCAGGTGGTCAAGCACTCGCCCGTCGACCCGGGTGGGGCGCTGGCCCGGCTCGGGCCGCTCAGCGGCCATGCCGCACTGGCGGGGGCCCTTTGCTGCGGCGCGCTGCTCGTCGTGCCGCTCGGGCGCCTGTTCGCCGCCGCCGCGGCCGTCTGCACCCTGCTGGCGGCGATCTGCCTGGGCGTCATGGCAATGGGCTGGCACGACCCGGAAGAGGTGTTGGCCCCGGTGCTGATCTGCCTCGGCTGGGCGATGGTCGCCTGGCCACAGCTGCCCCGCGACCGACCATCGGTCAACGGGAGTGAGTCCCCTCGAGCTGCGCTGAGATACCCGGCCGCGGCACTCGTCGTCCTTGGCGCCGTCCTGATGGCGATAGGGATGGTGGCAGGGTCGAGCCCCGGTTATCCAGCAGACCTGGTCGATGCAGGTATGGACTCGGCCGCGGTGTTCGTCGTCGGCGGCTCGATCTTGACGGTCGGCGCACTCGTCGGTATGCGGGCCGCGTGGTCCCAACCGGCCGCACCGGCCGCACCGGCCCGAACCGGCCCGAACAGCCCTGTCACCCCGAAGCCGTAGGCTGAGGGGAGGAACCCGCCCCCCGACCTCGGAGCGGGTCTGCTGTGCTGTCCCGACCAGGATCGGCATGCTCTTTCGACCGGTTGGACCCCTGCCATGACTCCTCCCAGGACCTCTCCCATCACCCCTTTCTCGTCCCGTACTTCGGCCGCACCCCCCACGTCCGTGCCGCCGTCCGTGCAGCCGTCCGTGCAGCCGTCCGTGCAGCCGTCCGTGCCGCTCACGGGTCCGGTCCGACGGGCCGCGCCCGACTCCACCTCCCCCCGGCTCGCCACGGTCACCAGGATGTGGGGCGCGACGTCTGGTGTCGGACAGGTGCTCGAGAGCGCCCGGACCCGGCTGCCGTTCGTCGATGTCGCCGTCAGTGCCGGTGCCCGGGCCCCGCTCACGGCGATCCTGTCGGCGGCCCGCGAGCCAGGAGCGGGCCCCGTCCTGCTGGTCGCGGCGACCACCCGCGAGGCCGAAGACCTCGAGCAGGCGCTCGCCTGCTTCTTGTCCCCGGACGTCGTCGCGACCTTCCCCAGCTGGGAGACGCTGCCCCACGAGCGGC
>JALYVC010000190.1 GCA_030853445.1 Actinomycetota bacterium
CCGCCGGGCCGCCGGGCCGGCAGCCACCGGGTGCCGGGCGGCGCACTCCCCCACCCGGAGGCCTCCGGCACGCTGCCCTCAGGTCGAGGTGGCCTCCTCCTCGGGGGCCGAGGTGGTCGATGGCCGGCACCGTGACGTAGGCGTCGCCGGACGGCGGGACGAGCGTCGTCCCGCCACCCACGCCGCTACGGAATGGGCGCAGCCGGGGGGACTGCGCACGCGGGAGTGCCACCGGGGAGGGCATACCGGTGGGAGGCTACCCAGGCGTAGACCCACGCGGCGACCCACCTGACGCCCGGGAGGTCGAGCACGACCCCGGCCGGCCACCAGCCGGGAGCGCCGGCCCGCAGGGCAGCGGCGACGGCCTTCGCCCCCGAGCTGACCCGCAGGTCGGCATCGACGAACTGCACTGCGGTAGAGCACTGCTCAGCGTTCAACCCGAGCGCAGGGAGGTCGAGCTGCTGCCAGGGGCGGACGGCATACCGGCCTCGCCGGTCGACCAGGCGCGGCACCAGCCCGGCCGACGTCGTGCAGAAGCCGCAGTCGCCGTCGAAGACCAGAACGGGGGGAGTGTCCACGAGACCAGCGTCCCACGTGGGTCATCGGCGGGCCCGCCGGGTGACAGGGTGGCTCCGTGCTCGAGGGAGCCCTCAACCGCGCGGCAGGAGCAGCGGGTCGGCCACGCGCCGGCCGCGCGGCTACCGCACCCCGACGTGTGGGGCCCGGTCGTTCGCCTCGGCCCTGCGGCCGCCCACGGCGTGGAGGTGGCGCTGACGCGGATGCGCCCCGGACCACGGCTCAGGCAGGGGCGAGGAAAGCCGCGAGGGCGGCGGCGTACATGGCGGGGTCGCGAGCTCCCATCAGCTCGCGGGCGCTGTGCATCGACAGCATCGGGGCGCCGAAGTCGACGGTCGTCGCCCCGAGCAGCGCAGACGTCATCGGCCCCACGGTGCTGCCGCAGGGCAGGTCGCTGCGGCTGACGAAGCGCTGCATCGGCACGTGCGCCTGCTCGCAGGCGATCCGGAAGGCGGCGGCGCCCACACCGTCGGTGGCGTAGCGCAGCTGGGCGTTGACCTTGAGCACCGGCCCGCCGTTGACGGCGATGAGGTGCTGGGGCTCGTGACGCTCGGGAAAGTTGGGGTGGGTGGCGTGGGCCATGTCGCCCGACGCCACGACGGTGCCGGCGAGGGCCCGCAGGTAGTCGTCGCGCCCGCCCCCGCGATGCAGCACGATGCGCTCGAGCACGGCCGGCAGCAGGGTCGACATCGCGCCCCGCTCCGACTGGCTGCCGACCTCCTCGTGGTCGAAGAGCACGACCACCGGGGTGTTCGCCGGGTCGACGGCGACGGCCTCGACCAGCGCGCGGGTGGCGGCATACGACGTCGCGAGGTTGTCGAGACGCGGCGCGGCCAGCAGCTCGCGGTCACGCCCGATGCGCTGCGACGGCTGGGTGTCGTGCGTCATCACGTCCCACCCCAGCACGTCGCGCCGGCTGACCCCGACCTGCTCGGCCAGCCAGCCGGTGAAGTCTCCCGGGACCGCGCCCAAGGCCCACAGCGGAGACAGGTGCGCCTGCCTGTTGAGCGTCAGACCCTCGTTCTGGGTGCGGTCGAGGTGGATGGCCAGCTGGGCGACCCGCAGGATCGGGTCGCTGCCGGTGAGCAACCGGGTGCCGACCCCGTGCGGGGCCGTGCTGTCGCGCACGGCGACCCGCCCCGACAGGGCGAGGTCGCGGTCGAGCCAGGAGTTGAGCAGCGGCCCGCCGTAGACCTCGACCCCCAGCAGCTGCCAGCCGGCCCGGGCCAGGTCGGGCTGAGGCTTGACGTGCAGGGTCGGGCTGTCGGTGTGGGCGCCGACGATGCGGAAGGGCTGGGCCGGCCCGTGGCCGCCCTCGGTCGACCAGGCCACGAGCGAGCCACCCCGCACGAGGTAGTGCCGCCCGGGGCGCGCCGGGAAGGGGTCGCTCTCGGCGAGCCGCGTGAAGCCGGCCTCCTCGAGCAGCCAGCCCGCCTGCACGACCGCATGGAACGGTGTCGGCGAGCCGTCGACGAAGGCGATCAGGCCGGCGGCCTCGGAGTCGGTCTCGAACGGGGGCAGGAGAGGCTTCACCACCCCGCGACTGTAGGCCGTCTCCTCCCGCGAGGTCCGCTCAGGCCCTGACGGCGTGCCTGGGGAGACGCAGCCCGCGGTGGCGGGCCACAGCCAGCACGAGGGCCGCGACGAGCCCCACGAGCAGCGTCACCTGGAGGTGGGTGACGAGGTCTCGCAGGTAGGTGGTGGAGCTAGAGCGCAGGAAGTCGGCCATCGGCTCGAGGACCTGCGCCACCGCCTGGCCGGGCGTGTTCGGGTAGCCGCTCCCCCGCCGCACCTCGCCCCAGCCGTAGACGAGGGCGAAGGCGAGCAACCGCGTTCCCAGGAAGGAACCCAGTGCGACGATCGCCGCCGACGCAGCGGCCAGGAGCGTCGGGGGCCGCTTCGGCGCGACGCTCGCCGCACAGAGCAGGAGGGCGAGCACCACGAGCCACCCGGCATACCGGTCCAGCGAGGCCAGCCCGGCGACGACGGCGACCGCCCAGGCCGCCCGCCGCAGCCCTCGCCGCAGCAGCGAACCCAGGGCGAAGCCGGCGACCTGGCCCGCGACGAGCAGGCCACCGATGATCGCCGACTCGTGGGCCACTTCCGTCGTGGTCGGCACGAGCAGCCACCAGGCGGCGCCGGCCACCAGCAGCACCAGCACCCTCGTCCACCGGTCACGCACGACCAGCGAGGCCGCGGTCGCCGACGCGGTCGACCCGAGGACCACGACGTAGCCCGTCACCACCCCGACCGCACCGAGGCCCCCGCCCAGACCCCACCACGGGGACCCGGGCCAGCCCCCACCCGGATACCAGACCAGCAGGCCCAGCAGCGCGTTCAGCGGCCCCCAGCGGCCCGCAGGGTGCGCCGCGGTCCGTCGCCGCTGCCCCTCGTCCCCGCTCGTGACCATCTCCCCCCGCATGGTTCACAGCCTACCGAGTTGGGTAACAAACCGGACACCCTCTGGGCTGCCACGACGAAGGGCCCGGACCGCAGTGCGGTCCGAGCCCTCGTCGTGCTCCTCGTGCTGGTCAGGCGATCAGACGCCCGCCCAGCACCAGGTCACTTGCTGATCTTGGTGACGGTGCCTGCACCGACCGTACGACCACCCTCGCGGATCGCGAACTTCAGGCCCTCCTCCATGGCGATCGGCTGGATCAGCTCGACGTTCATGTTGGTGTTGTCGCCGGGCATGACCATCTCGGTGCCCTCGGGGAGGTGCACGACGCCGGTCACGTCGGTGGTCCGGAAGTAGAACTGCGGACGGTAGTTGTCGTAGAACGGCGTGTGCCGGCCACCCTCGTCCTTGGACAAGATGTAGGCCTGTGCCTCGAACTCGGTGTGGGGCGTGATCGTGCCGGGCTTGCAGATGACCTGCCCGCGCTCGACGTCCTCGCGCTTGGTGCCACGAAGGAGCAGGCCGACGTTCTCGCCCGCACGACCCTCGTCGAGCAGCTTGCGGAACATCTCGACGCCGGTGACGGTCGTCTTGGCGGGCGGACCGGGGCGGATGCCGACGATCTCGATCTCCTCGTTGACCTTGAGGATGCCGCGCTCGATCTTGCCGGTCACGACGGTGCCACGACCGGTGATCGTGAAGACGTCCTCGACGGGCATGAGGAACGGGAGGTCGACGGCGCGCTCGGGCTCGGGGATCGCCGTGTCGACGGCGTCCATGAGCTCGAGGACCGTCTTGCCCCACTCCACGTCACCCTCGAGCGCCTTCAGCGCCGAGACCT
This sequence comes from Actinomycetota bacterium, assembly GCA_030853445.1. Taxonomy (GTDB): domain Bacteria; phylum Actinomycetota; class Actinomycetes; order Actinomycetales; family Dermatophilaceae; genus Lapillicoccus. The sequence goes on from JALYVC010000190.1 coordinate 3,816, forward strand.
TGACGACCGGGAGGTCATCGCCCGGGAAGTCGTAGGACGACAGGAGCTCACGGACCTCCATCTCGACGAGCTCGAGGATCTCCTCGTCGTCGACCATGTCGGCCTTGTTGAGCGCCACGACGATGTAGGGGACGCCGACCTGGCGGGCCAGGAGGACGTGCTCCTTCGTCTGCGGCATCGGGCCGTCGGTCGCCGCGACGACGAGGATCGCGCCGTCCATCTGCGCCGCACCCGTGATCATGTTCTTCACGTAGTCGGCGTGGCCGGGACAGTCGACGTGCGCATAGTGCCGCGACTCGGTCTGGTACTCGATGTGAGCGATCGAGATCGTGATGCCGCGCTGCTTCTCCTCAGGCGCCTTGTCGATGTCGTCGAACGCGAACTGCGGGTTCAGCGTGGGGTACTTGTCGTGCAGGACCTTCGAGATCGCTGCCGTCAGCGTCGTCTTACCGTGGTCGATGTGACCAATGGTGCCGATGTTGACGTGCGGCTTGGTCCGCTCGAACTTTGCCTTCGCCACTGTGGTCCTCCTCAGGACTATCTCGTGTAACGCCCGACGACCGTTGGCTGGACGTGGCGCGTGCTGTGTGCGTGATTGGTGCAGGGTGGCCCCGATCGGGACCGGGGGTGGTGCTACGGGCGGGCCGTCCCACCGGATTGCTCCGGTGGGTCAGCCTACGTGACGGAACGGTCCGTCACTCACCTCGGGTCTTCTTGATGATCTCCTCGGCCACGGCCTTGGGGACCTCGGCGTAGGAGTCGAACTGCATGGAGTAGTTGGCCCGGCCCTGCGTCTTGCTGCGCAGGTCTCCGACGTAGCCGAACATCTCCGAGAGGGGGACGAGCCCACGCACGATCTTCGCGCCGCTGATGTCCTCCATGGCCTGGATCTGGCCACGGCGGCTGTTGATGTCGCCGATGACCTCACCCATGTAGTCCTCCGGGGTGCGCACCTCGACGGCCATCATCGGCTCGAGGAGCACGGGGTCCGCCTTGCGGACGGCCTCCTTGAGCGCCATGGAACCGGCGATCTTGAACGCCATCTCCGAGGAGTCGACGTCGTGCGCAGCACCGTCGAGCAGCGTCGCCTTGATCCCGACGAGCGGGTAGCCCGCGAGCACGCCATACTGCATGGCGTCCTGGATGCCGGCGTCGACCGAGGGGATGTACTCGCGGGGGACGCGGCCACCGGTCACCTTGTTGACGAACTCGTAGAGCTCGCCCTCGGAGGTGTCCATCGGCGCGATGGCGATCTGGATCTTGGCGTACTGGCCCGACCCACCCGTCTGCTTCTTGTGGGTGTAGTCGAGGCGCTCGATCGTGCGGCGGATGGTCTCGCGGTAGGCCACCTGCGGCTTGCCGACGTTGGCCTCGACCTTGAACTCGCGCCGCATGCGGTCGACGAGGATGTCGAGGTGCAGCTCGCCCATGCCCGCGATGATCGTCTGGCCGGTCTCGTCGTCGTGGTGGACCTGGAACGTCGGGTCCTCCTGCGCGAGCTTCTGGATCGCGACACCCAGCTTCTCCTGGTCGCCCTTGGTCTTGGGCTCGATGGCCACCGAGATGACCGGCTCCGGGAAGGTCATCGACTCGAGGATGACCTGGTCCTGCAGGTCGCTCAGGGTGTCACCGGTGGTGGTGTCCTTCAGACCGATCATGGCGTAGATGTGACCGGCCGACGCCTCGTCGACGGGGTTCTCCTTGTTGGCGTGCATCTGGAAGAGCTTGCCGATGCGCTCCTTGTTGCCCTTGGTCGTGTTCATGACCTGGGTGCCCGCGGAGAGCTTGCCGGAGTAGACCCGCACGAAGGTCAGCGTGCCGAAGAACGGGTGCGTGGCGATCTTGAAGGCCAGCGCCGAGAAGGGCTCGTCGGTGGACGGCTTGCGGATGACCTCGATCTCCTCCTTGCCCGGCTTGTGGCCGATCATCGGGGGGACGTCGAGCGGCGACGGCAGGTAGGCCACCACGGCGTCGAGCATCGGCTGCACGCCGCGGTTCTTGAAGGCCGAGCCGCAGAAGACGGGGTAGAGCTCCGACTTGACGGTGAGCGCCCGGATGCCGGCCTTGACCTCGGCGACGGTGAGCTCCTCGCCAGCGAGGTACTTCTCCATCAGGACGTCGTCAGCCTCGGCGACCCGCTCGAGCAGCGCGGTGCGGTACTCGTTCGCCTTCTCCACCAGGTCGGCCGGGATGTCCTGCACCTCGTACTTCGCGCCCATGGTGACGTCACCCTTGGAGTCACCGGGCCACACGAGGGCACGCATCTCGACGAGGTCGACGACCCCGACGAAGTCGTTCTCGGCGCCGATGGGCAGCTGCATGACGAGGGGCTCCGCACCCAGGCGGTCCTTGATCGTCGCGACCGTGAAGTAGAAGTCGGCGCCGAGCTTGTCCATCTTGTTGACGAAGCAGATGCGAGGCACGTCGTACTTGTCGGCCTGACGCCAGACGGTCTCGGACTGGGGCTCGACGCCCTCCTTGCCGTCGAAGACGGCGACGGCGCCGTCGAGGACGCGCAGCGAGCGCTCGACCTCGACCGTGAAGTCGACGTGGCCGGGGGTGTCGATGATGTTGATCTGGCTGCCGGCCCAGAAGGAGGTGACGGCGGCGGAGGTGATGGTGATCCCCCGCTCCTTCTCCTGCTCCATCCAGTCGGTCGTCGACGCACCGTCGTGGGTCTCACCGATCTTGTGGTTGACCCCGGTGTAGAAGAGGATGCGCTCCGTCACCGTCGTCTTGCCAGCGTCGATGTGCGCCATGATGCCGATGTTGCGGACCTTCGTGAGGTCCGTCAGGACGTCGAGTGCCACGTGTGCCTGCTCAATCTCGTAATCGGGTTCGTGTGTGAGGTCTTCCGGCTGCCGTGGGCAGCCTTCGGGTCAACGCCTCTACCTGCTGCGGTATGCCGGGTGCGCAGCCTGCGCACCCGGCACGACCGGGCGGTGCGGCTGCTACCAGCGGTAGTGCGCGAAGGCCTTGTTGGACTCGGCCATCTTGTGGGTGTCCTCACGACGCTTGACCGCGGCACCGAGGCCGTTGGACGCGTCGAGGATCTCGTTCATGAGGCGCTCGGTCATCGTCTTCTCGCGACGCTGACGGGAGTAGCCGACGAGCCAGCGCAGCGCGAGGGTCGTGCTGCGGTTCGGCTTGACCTCGATCGGCACCTGGTAGGTCGCGCCACCGACGCGGCGCGACTTGACCTCGAGGGCGGGCTTGATGTTGTCGAGCGCGCGCTTGAGCGTGACGACGGGGTCGGCGCCGGTCTTGACCTTGGCCCCCTCGAGGGCGCCGTAGACGATGGTCTCGGCGATCGACTTCTTGCCGTCGAGGAGGATCTTGTTGACCAGCTGCGTCACCAGGGGCGAGTTGTGCACCGGGTCGATGACGAGCGGGCGCTTGGGTGCGGGTCCCTTGCGAGGCATATCAGCTCCTCTCCTTCTTCGCGCCGTAGCGCGAGCGAGCCTGCTTGCGGTTCTTGACGCCCTGCGCGTCGAGCGAGCCGCGCACGATCTTGTAGCGCACGCCCGGGAGGTCCTTCACGCGGCCGCCGCGCACGAGCACGATGGAGTGCTCCTGCAGGTTGTGGCCGACGCCGGGGATGTAGGCCGTGACCTCGATGCCCGAGGTCAGCTTGACGCGTGCGACCTTCCGCAGCGCCGAGTTCGGCTTCTTGGGGGTGGTGGTGTAGACGCGGGTGCAGACACCGCGGCGCTGGGGTGATCCCTTGAGAGCCGGGGTCTTGGTCTTGTCGACCTTGTCCTGGCGCCCCTTGCGGACCAGCTGGTTGATCGTGGGCAACCTGTTCTCCGTCATTCGATGCAGTCGTCGGCCCCGCCGAACGGCGAGGCTCCTTGGATGTCCCGCCGACCCCCGCACTCGGGCGTGTCGGTCAGGTCGGAACGGGGTGCTCTCCCCTGCACTTCCCACCCCACGACGACCCTGAAGGGGTCAGCGCGCGAGGGTTGCCCGGCGAGAGAGGGCGAGCGTGCTCTCGGGCCGTCGGAGTCGAACCCGTCAGATCGAGGACATGCTCAGGCGCCCGGCGGACCGGACACGGAGCACCACGATACCGTCCGCGGGGGTCTGACCCAAATTGGTCGGGTCGGCCGTTCAGGGCACCGGGGAGCGGCGGCGGGCCTGCCGCCGGATCGCCCCCGCCCGCGCCCGCACCCGCAGCACGAGGCCGACCATCTCCAGGCCCAGCCGCAGGGTGCGTCCGAGGTGCCCGGTCACCGAGCTCTCCCCCACCCGCGGGCGGTAGTTGACCGGCACCTGGACCATGCGGGCGCGCAGCACCGCCGCGACGAGGATCATCTCCAGGCCGTAGGCCGAGCCGTCGAGCGACGAGTGGCGCATGAGGTCGTTGGCCCGCTCGCGCGTCATCACCCGGAAGGTGCACCCGACGTCGGAGAGCGAGGTCGTGTTGTAGAGCACCTCGACCAGCTTGGCCACGACCCAGTTGCCCCAGCGCAGGAACCACCCCATGTTGGCGCCGTCCCAGATGAAGGTGGCCACCGTGCGGGAGCCGACGACCAGGTCGCACTCGGGCATGAAGGCCAGGAGCTTGCGCAGGTCGTCGGGGTCGAAGGTGCCGTCGGGCTCACAGACGGCCACGAGGTCGGCAGCCGACTCGAGCAGGCCACGGCGGATCGCCGCGCCGTAGCCCTGCCGCGGCTCGTGCACCTCACGGGCACCGGTGCGGCCGACCTCCTGCGTGGTCCCGGCGGCCGCGTTGTTGTTGACGACGAGCACCTCGTCGACCTCGGCGATCGACTCGAAGCGCCGGATGCACTCGGCGATGGAGTCCCTCTCGTTGTAGGTCGGCAGCACGACCGTCAGGGTGCGACCCCTCCACATGGCGCGACCCTCAGGGCCGCACGACGAGCAGCATCTGCCCGGCGAACGGCTTGACGGGGGACCGCAGGTACCACGGCACGAGGAAGGTCAGGCCTGCGCCGCGCGACTTGAGCGTGAGCGGCAGGAAACGCGGGCGCACCTCCTCGAGGCGCCACCCCGAGACCACCAGGTAGTCGGAGAGCGACTGGTCGGTCCAGATCGACACGTGGGTGAAGTCGTCGAAGTAGCGTCCCGGCGCCAGCCGGAAGTTGGGCTGGAGCAGGATCAGCCGTCCGTCGGGACGCAGCACGCGCCGGGCCTCGCCGAGCACCCGTCCCGTCGTCTCGCGGTCGAGGTGCTCGAGCAGGTTGGAGGCGAAGACGACGTCGAACGACGCGTCGGCGAACGGCGCGAGGTCGGCGCAGTCGCCGACGTGGGCCTCGACCTCCGGGCCGGCGGCCCGCAGCACCACGGGGTCGAGGTCGAGCGCGACCACCCGCCGGGCCTGCACGGCGTTGGCGAAGTCGCACCATCCCGCGCCGAGCTCGAGCACCTCGCTGGAGGGGGCGACCCACCGGGCGAGGTAGGTGACCAGGTGCGCCCACACCGTGGCGCGGCGGGGGTCGAGGGCCAGCCGGGTGTCGAAGTAGCCCGGTCGGGCGGCCGTGGAGGCGTCGTCGGTCACTCGGGTCCTCGGGTTGTCGTGGGGTGGGACCGGGGGCCCGGTGCAGCCGCAGGCTACCAAGGTCCACACCTAGGATGAGCCGGTGGTGGCCAGCGCGCGAAGCACACCGGACGCCCCAGCTGTCGGGGCGCGACGAGCGGCCGCCGTGGCCACCCTGCTGCTCGTGCCCTACCTCGCACTCGCGCTGGCCTGGCTCGGCTCGACCCCTCCCGGGGGCGCGCCCGACGAGCCGGCCCACCTGGTCAAGGCGCTGGGCGCGGGTCGGCTCGACCTCGGCACGCCGTATGCCGGTCCCCTCGACCCCGACCTCGCCACCGGCCGCAACCAGTCGATCAGCCGCACGGTCACCGTGCCCGCCCGCCTGCTGCTGCCCACCAACACGCTCTGCTACATCTTCCGACCAGAGGTAAGCGCCGCCTGTCTGGAGCAGCCGACCCCGCCGGCCCCGGACGGCGACGTGCGGGCCCGCACGGTGCTGGGGGCCTACCCCCCGTTCCTCTACGTGCCCGTCGGCCTCGTCGCCCGCACCGCGACCACGGCGCACGAGGCGCTCACCCTAGCCCGGGGAGTCGTCCTGTTGTGGTCGGCGCTGCTGCTGTGGCTGGCTTCCTGGCACCTCACCCGGTGGCTGGGCCCCCGCGCGCTGCTCGGAGTGCTGCTCGCCGCCACGCCCACGGCGCTGTTCTGCCTGTCGGTGCTGACGACCAGCGGCATCGAGATCACCGGGGCCCTCGTGGTCGCGGCGGTGGTGAGCGTCGCGTCGTTCGCCCCGCAGTCGCTGCGATCGCGCCGCACCCAGGCGCTCACCGCGGTCGGAGGCGCCTCGCTGGTGCTGAGCCGACAGCTGGGCGTCGTCACCCTCGGGTTCCTGGTGCTCGTGCTGCTCGCCGTCGGGGGCTGGCGCGAGGTGACCGACCTGGTGCGCCGCCGGTCACGCTCGATGCTCACCGCCGTGGGCGCCCTCGGCGTCGCCACGGCCTCCACCCTGGTCTGGGAGCTGGTGGCCGACCACCCGGCACGCACCGGGTCGCCCTTCGACCCCACGGCCCTGCGCCGGTGGGTCGACCTTGCTCCCGGGGTGGCCCGACAGGGCGTCGCGGTCTTCGGCTGGCTCGACGTGCCCGTGCCCGACCCGGTCAGCGCCTGGTGGCTGGTGGTGGGCACGCTGGTGGTCATGGCTGCGCTGGTCGTCGGTCGCTGGCGCGACCGCGCGGTCCTCCTGGGGACCGCCGCGACGGTGGCTGTCGTCGGCGGGCTGGTCTACGCGTCAGTGTTCGCGCCCATCGGCTCGAGCGTGCAGGGGCGTCACCTGCTCCCCCTGGCGGCGCTGGTGCCTGTCCACGCCGGTGTCGTCCTCGCCCGCCGGCTCCCCCACCGCGTCGGGTCGCTCACCCTCGCCACCGTCGGCGTCCTCCTGCTGTGGGAGCACGGTTACGGCCTCTGGCGGGCCGGGCAGCGGTATGCCGTCGGACTCACCGCGCAGACGCCGTGGTGGTTCCTCCCCCGCGCCGAGTGGTCTCCACCGCTGGGCTGGGCGCCGTGGCTGGGTCTCGGGATGCTCGGGGTGATGGGCCTCGTCGCCGTGGTCACGTCGCTCGCGCTGCCCGGGCGAGCGCCGGCGGCCGACGGGGTCTGACGCGGTCTGACGCGGGGACGCCGAAGGGCGGGTACCCCGGGAGTCTCCTCCCGGCATACCCGCCCCTCGTTCTTCACCGTGCCCCTAACGGGCGTCGCCGTCAGCTGTCGGCGAAGCCCAGGCTCACGTCGTCGAGCCGGATCGCCTCGCCCGTCCCGAAGGACGAGTAGTCGTAGGCGTCGTAGTTCGGCATGGAGTACATCGCGGCCTTCGCCTCCTCGGTCGGCTCGACCGAGATGTTGCGGTAGCGCGGGAGACCCGTGCCGGCCGGGATGAGCTTGCCGAGGATGACGTTCTCCTTGAGGCCGAGCAGGGGGTCGGACTTGGCCTCCATGGCGGCCTGGGTGAGCACCCGGGTCGTCTCCTGGAAGGACGCGGCCGACAGCCACGACTCAGTCGCGAGCGACGCCTTGGTGATGCCCATCAGCTCTGGGCGACCCGCAGCGGTCTTGCCTCCCTCGGCCATGACCCGCCGGTTCTCCTCCTCGAAGCGCCCGCGCTCGACGAGGTCTCCCGGGATGATCTTGGCGTCACCCGACTCGATGACCGTCACCCGGCGCAGCATCTGCCGGACGATGACCTCGATGTGCTTGTCGTGGATCGACACCCCCTGCTGGCGGTAGACGCGCTGCACCTCGTCGACGAGGTGCGTCTGCGTGGCCCGGGGGCCGAGGATGCGCAGCACCTGCTTCGGGTCGATGGCACCCTGAACGAGCTTGGCACCGACCTCGACGTGGTCACCGTCGCCGACAATGAGACGCGACCGCTTGCTGACGGGGTACGCGTGCTCCTCGCTGCCGTCGTCCGGAGTGAGGACGATGCGACGGGTCTTGTCGGTGTCCTCGATCTGGATGCGACCGGTCGCCTCGGCGATCGGGGCGACACCCTTGGGGGTACGCGCCTCGAAGAGCTCGACGACGCGGGGCAGACCCTGCGTGATGTCGTCACCCGCCACACCACCGGTGTGGAAGGTGCGCATGGTCAGCTGGGTGCCCGGCTCACCGATCGACTGGGCGGCGATGATGCCGACCGCCTCGCCGATGTCGACGAGCTTGCCGGTCGCCAGCGAACGGCCGTAGCACCTCGCGCAGGTGCCGACCTTGCTGTCGCAGGTCAGGACCGAGCGGACCTTGACCTTGTCGACGCCCGCGACGAACAGCGCGTCGATGACCACGTCGCCGAGGTCGATACCGGGCACGGCCAGCGTGGCCCCGTCGAGGACGACGTCCTCGGCCAGGGTCCGTGCGTAGACGCTGGTCTCGACGTCCTCGTGCAGGATCCGGATGCCCGTGGAGTCGGTGTCGGCGATCGGCATGGTCAGGCCACGCTCGGTGCCGCAGTCGTCCTCGCGCACGATGACGTCCTGTGACACGTCGACGAGGCGACGGGTCAGGTAGCCGGAGTCAGCCGTGCGCAGAGCCGTGTCGGCCAGACCCTTGCGCGAGCCGTGGGTCGAGATGAAGAACTCGAGCACGGTCAGACCCTCGCGGAAGTTCGCGCGGATCGGGCGCGGGATGATCTCGCCCTTCGGGTTCGACACCAGGCCTCGCATGCCGGCGATCTGGCGTAGCTGCATCCAGTTACCGCGAGCACCCGAGGAGACCATCTTATAGATCGTGTTGGTGGTGGGGATGTTGCGACGCATCTCCTCTGCGACCTTGTTGGTGGCCTCGTTCCAGATCTCGATGAGGTCCTCACGACGCTCGTTGTCGGTCATCGCGCCGCGGTCGTAGAGCTTCTGGACCTTGGCCGCCCGGTCCTCGTAGTCCTCGAGGATCTTGGTCTTCGTGGGCGGGGTGACGACGTCGGAGATGGCGACGGTGATGCCGGAGCGGGTGGCCCAGTGGAAACCCGCCTCCTTCAGCGCGTCGAGCGAGGCCGCGACCTGGACCTTGGAGTAGCGCTCGGCGAGGTCGTTGACGATCGTCGAGAGCTGCTTCTTGTCGACGAAGACGTCGACGAAGGGGTAGTCCAGCGGCAGGGTCTCGTTGAAGAGCGCCCGCCCCAGGGTCGTCTCGAGCGTGAGGGACGGGTAGATCCCCTGCTCGTTGGCCACGACACCCTCAGGCACCTCGAAGCCGGCCGGGGGCACGACGTCGCTGAGGCGGATCTTGACGATCGAGCCGAGGTGGATGTCGCCTGCGTCGAAGGCCATCCGCGCCTCGGCCGGCGAGGTGAACGCCCGACCGGTGCCCGGGTTCTCCGGCGACTCCGACGTGAGGTGGAACAGCCCGATGATCATGTCCTGGGTGGGCATGGTCACCGGACGACCGTCGGCCGGCTTCAGGATGTTGTTGCTCGACAGCATGAGGATGCGGGCCTCGGCCTGCGCCTCTGCCGAGAGCGGCACGTGCACGGCCATCTGGTCACCGTCGAAGTCGGCGTTGAACGCCGTGCAGACGAGCGGGTGGATCTGGATGGCCTTGCCCTCGACCAGCTGCGGCTCGAAGGCCTGGATGCCGAGGCGGTGCAGGGTGGGCGCCCGGTTGAGCAGCACCGGGTGCTCGGTAATGACCTCTTCGAGGACGTCCCACACGACCGGCTTGCTGCGCTCGACCATGCGCTTGGCCGACTTGATGTTCTGCGCGTGGTCGAGGTCGACGAGCCGCTTCATGACGAAGGGCTTGAACAGCTCGAGCGCCATCTGCTTGGGCAGACCGCACTGGTGCAGCTTCAGCTGCGGGCCGACGACGATGACCGAGCGGCCGGAGTAGTCGACGCGCTTGCCGAGGAGGTTCTGACGGAACCGCCCCTGCTTGCCCTTGAGCATGTCGGAGAGCGACTTCAGCGGCCGGTTGCCCGGACCGGTGACGGGACGACCACGGCGACCGTTGTCGAAGAGCGAGTCGACGGCCTCCTGGAGCATCCGCTTCTCGTTGTTGACGATGATCTCCGGCGCGCCGAGGTCGAGCAGCCGCTTGAGGCGGTTGTTCCGGTTGATGACGCGGCGGTAGAGGTCGTTGAGGTCGGACGTCGCGAAACGGCCACCATCGAGCTGCACCATCGGGCGCAGGTCGGGGGGGATGACCGGGACGCAGTCGAGCACCATGCCCGTGGGGCTGTTGCTCGTCGTGGTGAAGGCGGTGACGACCTTGAGGCGCTTGAGGGCGCGGGTCTTCTTCTGGCCCTTGCCGGTGGCGATGATCTCGCGCAGGATGTCGATCTCGGCGGCGAGGTCGAAGGTCTGCAGACGCTTCTGGATCGCTGCCGCCCCCATACCGCCCTCGAAGTAGAGCCCGAACCGGTCACGCATCTCGCGGTAGAGGATCTCGTCGCCCTCGAGGTCTTGGACCTTCAGGCCCTTGAACCGGTCCCAGACCTGGTCGAGGCGCTCGACCTGCTGGTCGGCGCGACGACGGATGGCGTTCATCTCGCGGTCGGCACCGTCACGCACCTTGCGCTTGGCGTCAGCCTTGGCACCCTCGGCCTCGAGCTCGCCGAGGTCGTTCTCGAGCCGCTTGGCCCGGGTGTCGATCTCGGAGTCGCGACGGTTCTCGATCTCCTTCTTCTCCACCTGGATCTGCGCCTCGAGCGAGGGCAGGTCGCGGTGGCGCTGGTCGACGTCGACCGACGTGATCATGTACGCCGCGAAGTAGATGACCTTCTCGAGGTCCTTCGGCGCGAGGTCGAGCAGGTAGCCGAGCCGGCTCGGCACACCCTTGAAGTACCAGATGTGGGTGACGGGGGCGGCCAGCTCGATGTGACCCATCCGCTCACGACGCACCTTGGCCCGGGTGACCTCGACGCCGCAGCGCTCGCAGATGATGCCCTTGAAGCGGACGCGCTTGTACTTGCCGCAGTTGCACTCCCAGTCCCGGGTCGGGCCGAAGATGCGCTCGCAGAACAGGCCCTCCTTCTCGGGCTTCAGGGTCCGGTAGTTGATCGTCTCGGGCTTCTTGACCTCACCGTGGCTCCAACGACGAATGTCGTCTGCCGTGGCCAGGCCGATTCGCAACTCATCAAAGAAGTTGACATCAAGCACTTCGTGCTTCCTTACTTTCGTATGCCATGAAAGTTCCGTTCGTGGGTGAAGCGCAGTCAAGCGCGGACGGGCCGCGCCCGACTGTTCCACCGGTGTGAAAGA
>JALYVC010000196.1 GCA_030853445.1 Actinomycetota bacterium
CCTGGGCGCGGTGCGCCGCCGCGTCGCCGACCGGGCCCTCGTTCTCGGCTACCGGCTGGGGTGGGGCGCGGTGCGTGCGCTGCCGGCCGGGGCGGCATACCGGGTGTTCGACCTCATCGCCGACCGCACGGTCGCGCGGGCGGGCAAGGGCACTCAGCGCCTTCGCCACAACTACGCGCTGGTGCGGCCCGAGCTCGACGACGCCCGGCTCGACGCCCTGGTGCGCGAGGGGATGCGCTCCTACCTGCGCTACTACTGCGACGCCTTCCGGCTCCCTGACCTGCCTCCCGAGGTGCTCGCCCGGTCGGTGCGGCTGGTCGGCGCCGAGCACTGCCGCCAGGTCCTCGAGGGTGGGGGCTCGGTCGTCGTCTTCCTCGGCCACATGGGCAACTGGGACCTCGCGGGCGCCTGGTCGACGAGCCAGCTGGCACCGGTCACGACCGTCGCCGAGCGGCTGCAGCCGGCAGAGGTCTTTGACGAGTTCCTCGAGTTCCGCACCTCGCTGGGCATGACGATCCTGCCCCTCGACGGTGGGGCCGACACCTTCGCCGGCCTGCGCCGGGCCGCCACGCAGGGGCAGTTCATCTGCCTGCTCGCCGACCGTGACCTCTCCGGCAGCGGCGTGCAGGTCCAGCTGTGCGGACACCCCGCCAGGATGGCCAAGGGCCCGGCCGCCCTGGCGCTGGTCACCGGAGCCCCGCTGTACGCCGTGTCGATCCACTACGAGCCCAACCCCGCCGTCCCGGGCAGCGGGTGGGGCGTCGTCTGCGACTTCTCGCCGCTCATCGAGGCGCCCACCTCCGGCACGACTGCGCAGAAGGTCGCCGTGATGACGCAGGCCTGCGCCGACTACCTCGGCGACGCCATCCGCACCCGCACCAGCGACTGGCACATGCTCCAGCGAGTCTTCGGCGAGGCGCCGACACCGCCCCCGGCGCACCCACCCGCGGGCTTGTCCTGATGCGCATCGGCCTGGTCTGCCCCTACTCCTTCGACGTGCCCGGGGGCGTGCAGTACCACGTGCGCGACCTGGCCGAGGTCTTCCTCGCGCAGGGCCACCAGGTGAGCGTGCTCGCCCCCTCCGACGAGGACACCGTGCTGCCGGACTACGTCGTGAGCGCCGGCCGCACCGTACCCATCCGCTACAACGGCTCGGTCGCCCGCCTCAACATGGGCCCGGTGAGCGCGTCGCGGGTCTCGCGCTGGCTCGACGAGGGCAACTTCGACGTCCTGCACCTGCACGAGCCGATCACCCCCAGCATCTCGATGCTGGCGATGTGGGCGGCCGAGGGGCCCATCGTCGCCACCTTCCACACCTCCAACCTGCGCTCACGCGTCATGCAGGCGGCCTACCCCATCGTGCGGCCGAGCCTGGAGAAGATCACCGGTCGCATCGCGGTCTCGGAGGACGCCCGGCGCACCGTGACGACGCACGTGGGCGGTGACGCCGTCGTCATCCCCAACGGCGTGTTCGTCGACCGCTTCGACCTGGCCGAGCCTCGGCCCGAGTGGCAGGGCACCCCGGAGCGCCCGACCATCGCCTTCCTGGGCCGGATGCAGGAGCCCCGGAAGGGGCTGCCCGTGCTGGCGCGTGCGCTCCCGGCCGTCCTCGCCGAGCGGCCGGGGCTGCGCGTGCTCGTGGCGGGTCCGGGCGACGCCGACGAGGTGCTGACCGACCTGCCCCCCGAGGTCGCGCGGGCTTGCGAGCTCCTCGGCGCCGTCAGTGACGAGGACAAGGCCCGCCTCCTGCGCTCGGTCGACGCCTACGTCGCCCCCAACACCGGCGGCGAGAGCTTCGGCGTCATCCTCATCGAGGCGATGAGCGCGGGCGCGGCGGTGCTGGCCAGCGACCTGCCGGCCTTCCTGCGGGTGCTCGACGGGGGTCGCGCCGGGGTGACTTTCCGCAACGAGGACCCCGCCGATCTCGCGCGGCAGCTGCTCGGCATGCTGCGCGACCCGGTCGCGCGGGCGGCCGTCGCAGCCCGGGGCCGTCGCCGGGCCGACCTCTTCGACTGGTCCGTGGTGGCGGCCGACATCATGGCGGTCTACGAGACCGTCACCGCGGGGGCCTCGATCGTGCACTCCACCGGCGACTCCTCGCCGCGGTGGGCCCGCCTGCTGCGTGGTCGGAGCCGGTCGTGAGCAGGCTCGACGCCGTTGCGCTCGTCGCCGTCGTCCTCATCGCGCTGGCGTGGTTCCTCTCCTACAGCGCAGCGCGGCTCGACCGCCTGCACGGGCGGGTCGAGGCGACGTACGCCGCCCTGGACGCCCAGCTCGTACGACGCGCCGAGGCCACCCTCGAGCTCGCCACGTCCGGTCTGCTCGACCCGGCCTCGGGGCTGGTGCTCGCGTCGGCGGCGGCCGACTCGCTCGCGCACGCCGACGACAGCGACGAGCGTGAACGCGCGGCGGTCGAGTCCGACGTCACCGAGGCACTGGGGGCCGTGCTGACCCCCGAGGTGGTTGCCGAGGTGCGCGCGGTCGACGGGATGCCGCACGACGGTCTCGACCACCTCAAGGCCGCGGGCACCCGGGTGCAGCTGGCCCGCCGGTTCCACAACGACGCCGTCAGCGACGTGCGTCGGGTGCGACGCAAGGGCGTCGTGCGCCTCTTCCGTCTCGCCGGCCGGGCCGAGCTGCCCGACAGCATCGACTTCGACGACGCCCTGCCCGCGCCGCTGCGTGACTGACGCGACCCTCGTCGACCCCCGACCGAGGGGGAGAGGTGGCCCCCGGCGCGCCTACGATGGGACCAACGGCCCGCGTAGTCCCGGGGCCCGCCACCAGGAGCAAGCCCGCCACACAGAGCAAGGAACCGCAGTGGAACAGCAGACCCCCGACCCCCGTCCCGTGACCGGCACGACGCCCGTCAAGCGCGGTATGGCCGAGATGCTCAAGGGCGGCGTCATCATGGACGTCGTCACGGCCGAGCAGGCCAAGATCGCCGAGGACGCCGGTGCGGTCGCGGTGATGGCGCTAGAGCGCGTTCCCGCCGACATCCGCGCCCAGGGCGGGGTCTCGCGGATGAGTGACCCCGACATGATCGACAGCATCATCGCCGCCGTGTCGATCCCGGTAATGGCCAAGGCTCGCATCGGGCACTTCGTCGAGGCGCAGGTGCTGCAGCGCCTCGGGGTCGACTACATCGACGAGTCCGAGGTGCTGACTCCCGCCGACTACACCAACCACATCGACAAGTGGAACTTCGCGGTGCCCTTCGTCTGCGGTGCGACCAACCTGGGCGAGGCCCTGCGGCGCATCACCGAGGGCGCGGCCATGATCCGCTCCAAAGGTGAGGCCGGCACCGGTGACGTCTCCAACGCCACCACGCACATGCGCAAGATCGGTGGCGAGATCCGTCGCCTCAGCAGCATGCGCGACGAGGAGCTCTACGTCGCCGCCAAGGAGATGCAGGCTCCGGTCGACCTGGTGAGGGAGGTCGCCCGGGCCGGCAAGCTGCCCGTCGTGCTCTTCACCGCCGGCGGTATCGCCACCCCGGCCGACGCGGCGATGATGATGCAGCTCGGCGCCGAGGGCGTCTTCGTCGGCTCCGGCATCTTCAAGTCCGGCAACCCGGCGCAGCGCGCCGAGGCGATCGTCAAGGCCACCACGTTCTTCGACGACCCCGACGTCATCGCCAAGGTGTCGCGCGGTTTGGGTGAGGCCATGGTCGGCATCAACGTGGACGACATCCCGGAACCGCACCGGCTCGCCACCCGCGGCTGGTAACAGCTGGTAGCAGCTCGGCAATT
>JALYVC010000450.1 GCA_030853445.1 Actinomycetota bacterium
GGCCGAGGCCCCCGCCCGCACACCGAGTGGACTGGTCAGGCCCGCGGCTTCTCGCGCATCTCGTACGTCTGGATGACGTCCTCGATCTGCAGGTCGTTGAACGACCCGAGGTTGATACCGCACTCGAAGCCCTCACGGACCTCGGTGACATCGTCCTTGAAGCGCCGCAGCCCAGCGATCTCGACGCTCTCGCCGACGACCGTGCCGTTGCGCAGGACGCGCGCCTTGGCGCCACGCCGCATCTCGCCCGAGCGGACGATCGAGCCGGCGACGTTGCCGAACTTGCTCGACCGGAAGATCTCGCGGATCTCGGCCTCGCCGAGCGAGACCTCCTCGTACTCCGGCTTGAGCATGCCCTTCAGCGCCTGCTCGATCTCGTCGATGGCCTGGTAGATCACCGAGTAGTAGCGCACCTCCACGCCCTCACGCTCGGCGTAGACGGCGTTCTGGCCCTCCGCCTTCACGTTGAAGCCGATGATGATCGCGTCGGAGGCCACCGCGAGGTTGATGTTGTTCATCGTGATGGCACCGACCCCGCGGTCGATGATCCTCAGGTCGACCTCGTTGCCGACGTCGATCTGCAGGAGGGCGTCCTCCAGCGCCTCGACGGCACCGCTCGCGTCACCCTTGAGGATGAGGTTGAGGGTGTCGACCTTGCCGGCCGCGAGAGCCTCGTTGAGGTCCTCGAGGCTGATCCGCTTGCGGGCCTTCGCCAGCGACGCGGCCCGCGAGGCGGCCTCGCGACGCTCGGCGATCTGGCGCGCCGTCCGGTCGTCGGGTGCCACGAGGAACGTGTCACCGGCGCCCGGCACGGAAGTCAGGCCGAGCACCAGCACCGGGCGGGCGGGGCCTGCCGAGTCGACGCTGTTGCCGTCCTCGTCGAGCATGGCCCGCACGCGGCCGTAGCCGGAACCGGCGACGATCGAGTCACCGACGTGCAGGGTGCCCGACTGGACCAGGACTGTGGCGACGGGGCCTCGACCCTTGTCGAGGTGGGTCTCGATGGCCACACCGCGAGCGTCCTTGTCGGGGTTGGCGCGCAGGTCGAGCGAAGCGTCGGCGGTCAGCAGGACGGCCTCGAGCAGGCCGTCGATGTTGGTGCCGCTCTTCGCCGAGACGTCGACGAACATCGTGTCGCCGCCGTACTCCTCGGCCACCAGGTTGTACTCGGTGAGCTGCTGCCGGATCTTCTCCGGGTTGGCCCCCTCCTTGTCGATCTTGTTGACCGCCACCACGATCGGCACGTTGGCCGCCTGCATGTGGTTGAGCGCCTCGACCGTCTGCGGCATGACGCCGTCGTCGGCCGCGATCACGAGGATGGCGATGTCGGTCACCTTGGCACCACGAGCACGCATGGCGGTGAACGCCTCGTGACCGGGGGTGTCGATGAAGGTGATCGGACGCTCGACGCCCTCGAGCTCCGTGACGACCTGGTAGGCACCGATGTGCTGGGTGATGCCCCCGGCCTCGCCCTCGGCCACCTTCGCTGAGCGGATGGCGTCGAGGAGCTTGGTCTTTCCGTGGTCGACGTGGCCGACGACGGTGACGACCGGCGGACGGGCGAAGAGCTCGTCGTCGTCCTCGGCCTCGAGCTCGGCTTCGAGGTCGATGTTGAACTGGCCGAGCAGCTCGCGCTCCTCGTCCTCGGGCGAGACGACCTGGATGTCGAAGCCCAGCTCGGCCCCGAGGAGGCGGAACGTGTCCTCGTCGAGCGACTGGGTCGCCGTGGCCATCTCACCGAGGTGGAAGAGCACCGTGACCAGCGACGCCGGGCTGGCGTTGATCTTGTCGGCGAAGTCGGTCAGTGACGCACCGCGGCGCAGACGAACGGTGGTCTTGCCGTCGCCGTGGGGCACCGACACGCCCCCGATCGTCGGGGCCTGCATCTGCTCGAACTCCTGGCGCTTGGCGCGCTTGGACTTGCGTCCGCGCACCGGGCGACCGCCACCACGACCGAAGGCACCGGCCGTGCTGCCACGACCCGCGCCGCCACCGCGCCCGGCGAAACCGGGACGGGCA
>JALYVC010000207.1 GCA_030853445.1 Actinomycetota bacterium
TGACCTGCGACGAGTACAAACCCTCCCGTCGCAGGTACGCCCCGCCCTGACCCGCTAGGCAGGCCTGCTCATACCCGGTCAGGTACTCCAGCTTCTGCGCCGGGGTGAACCGTCGACGCCGGACCGGCCCGTCGGCACGGGGATGCGGACCGCTCATAACCTCATCATCGGTGACCGGCGCTAACGAGGCCGGCAACGTACACCTACTCATCGTGGATGATCCTGATCTCGCCCTGTCAGACGGACTTGCCATGAACCGCTGGTCTCAACTCACCCTGACAGACAGGGCCGCGCTCGACCCTGGTACTTACACGCTACGAGCCGTGGTCGGCTACGGCAACGACCCACTCAACGGCGCAGCCGGCGACGGCGGCGGCAGCTTCGTGCTGGTCAGTCCGCCAGCCACCGTGGTCGTCTCGTGACCCCCTCTGTCTCACAAGGCTTAGCGGTCTGCCTGGGGACAGAGCGCAGGAGAGGAGGGGCGCCAGGAGAACGCCTGCCGTCAGCCGAACTTGGTGAACCGGACGGTTCAGCAGCCCCCCTCGAGGTGGATCTTGACTCCGGCGGTCGAACGGATGCGTCGACCCGGGTGTAGGGGGCACGGGGGGCTGGACGCAGGCGCAGGCGGCAGCCCAGCAGAAGGCCGCCGACGTTCAGCAGCAGCCGATCCTCAGGCCAAGCTCGGGGGACGGATGGACAGCTCGACCGGATCGGTACCCTCAAGACACCGGGCTGCTGACCGATACGGAGTTCACAGTTGCCAGGGCAAGCTACTCGGCATCTGAGTCGCGCCCGGCTGTGACCACCATGAACGAGAGGTCCTATGACTGATGACGCGGTCCGAGCGCCAGGTCCGCTAGCGGGGACGCGAGTTGTCGAGCTGGCCGGTATCGGCCCGGCGCCGTTCTGTGTGATGCAGCTCGCGGATATGGGCGCATCCGTCATCCGGGTGGACCGCATCTCCGAGAGCTCCGACTACCCGGTCAACCCGGTCGTGGAGCGCGGCCGGCGATCCGTTGCCGTCGACCTCAAGACGTCCGACGGGGTTCGCGTCGTCCTCGACCTGGTCCGCGAGGCTGACGTCCTGGTCGAGAGCTACCGCCCGGGCGTCGTCGAACGACTCGGACTGGGGCCGGACGACTGTCTCGGAGTCAACCCGGGGCTGGTATACGGGCGTCTGTCCGGCTGGGGCCAGGACGGACCGTGGGCATCGGCGGCAGGCCACGACATCAACTACATCGCGATCGCGGGCGCCCTCCACAGCATCGGCCGGGCGGGGGAGCGACCGGTGCCGCCGCTCAACCTCGTGGGGGATCTTGGCGGGGGAGCGGCTTCGTTGGCGTTCGGGATTGTCTGCGCCTTGCTCGAGTCGCGCACGAGCGGGGTCGGGCAGGTCGTCGACGCCAACGTGCTCGACGCCACCGCGACCCTGATGGGATTCGTGCACGGGCTCCGCGCCGCCGGCCAGTGGGTCCCCGAGCAGGGGGCCAACCTGCTCGACACCGGGTGCCCCTACTACGACGTGTATGCCTGTGCGGACGAACGGTTCGTTGCCATCGGCACCGTCGAGAAGCGGTTTTTCGTGCGGGCGCTCGACGTCCTCGGGTTTGCCGCCGACGACCCGCTGCGTGGCAGCCACCAGGACCCGGCGCAGTGGCCGGCCTTGCGGGAGGCCCTCATCGGCAGCTTCGCCCAGCGGACACGTGATGAGTGGGCCGTCGCCTTCGAGGGCCAAGACGCCTGTGTCACAGCGGTGCTCGACCTCGACGAGGCGACCGCCCACACTCAGGCCGAAGCTCGGTCGGCATACGCGCCGGTCGAGGGAACGAGCTACCTGCAACCGGTGGTTTCCCCGCGGTTCAGCCGCAGCACGACACCGCTTCCCGGACCGGCCCCCCATCTTGGCCAGCACACGGACGAGATTCTCAGGGGGCTCGGCTACGACGCGGTCGAGGTCGCACGGTTGCGGCGCGTCAGCGCGGTGCGCTGACGTGCTCAGGGCAGGCGACGAGAGGCAAACGAGACACGAGCGCCGGCGCCATCGGGCTCGACGAGGGAAGCCGTCGGCCCGTCAGTACTGTCGTGGACGAGCCGGACGAGCCGGACGAGCCGAGATGGCGAAGACCACCTCTGGGCTTCCCTGATCGTGGTGGTCCGCACGAGCCCCACGCCTTCCTCGAGCTGGCGGCGGTCGCCCGGCCAGCCGGAGGCCCCGCGCATGAGGACGGCTGACGTGTGAGCTGAACTCTCGGTAGTGACAGGCCCGCGGTAGCCGGACTGCGACGCTCATCTCCGGGGCGCAGCATCCTGACCCGGCGGGCGGTGTGCCTGCTGGGTGTGAGGCGGGGTCATCGTCGTTCGGGGGGGTGGGAGGGGCTGGTGTGGGCGTGGTCGTAGGGCGGATGGTGGCCGCGGCCAGCACGTCACCGGCGCCGGACCCGGTCCCCGGACCGGCCAGCACGGTCCCGGCGCGGACGCGGTCCGTCCACCGGGTGGGGCGCGGACAGCGGCCCTAGGGGCCGCTTCGAGGACGTTCTTGCCCTCGACGTGAAGGACCAGGTGGTAGTCGAACAGCCCGGACCCGTCGTCGTACGGCCGCGACAACCGGACCAGCCGCCGGGCTCGGTCCTGCAGATCCTGCAGCTCAGACACACCACCGCGTTCGGCATCCCCACCCGGCCGTCGACCAGCGCCGCCCGTAGCGGCTTGGTGTCCGCTGTCAAAGTGTCGGTGACCACCCGGAACAGCCGGGCCGCGCCACCGCCAACCGCCAACGTCGGCGCGTACTCGCACACCCACCCCACCCCGCCGACCCCATCGACGCCGCGCCCGTGGACGTCTCGCCGCGGTCCACCGCCTCACCCAGGACCGCGACCCGGGCCGCCTCCACCGCTCGGGACAGGTCGTCGACCTCCCGGAAGAGTGGACCCAGCTCGTCGCCTTGGGCCTGCCACAACACCACCGACAACCCCGTCAACGCCTCCCGCGCCGCAGCAACCGCAGCACGACGGTCCGTCAACGGCACCGTCGGCACCGTCGGCGGCAGCGCCGGCGGCTGCGGCGACTCGGCGGGCGGAACTGGTGGCATACCCAAAACCTACAACCGACCACCGACACCCCCCTCGGCCGCTGAACCCGAATCCCGTTGCAGCGTCTGCCGACCCGACGGCCGTTCATCCTGTCGTCGAACGGGTTAGTCCTTTTCGGTCACCACCTCCCCCCGCAGCGCGCAAGGCGTGGGCG
>JALYVC010000243.1 GCA_030853445.1 Actinomycetota bacterium
CACCGGGCTGCCAGCGATGGCTCCCGTGTCCGACGTCGTGTTCCGGCTCTACCCCGTCGAGTTCGGTCCCGAACGCCAGGTTGCGCTGCCCGAGGCTGCCGCCGTGGCGCGGGAGGTCGTGGCGCGATGGGTCTGAGCACGATGGGTCTGAGCACGCTGGCCCAGCCGCGGGTCATCCTGCCGTCGGTCGCCGTCCTGACGCTGCTCATCCTCGGCGTCTGGTGGTGGCGCCGTCGACGCCGCGAGCCGGCCGCGATCCCTGTGGCCAACACCGAGGCGCTGCGGGCGCTTCCGGAGTATCAGCGGGCCGTGCGTCGACACCGGTGGCAGCTGCTGGGCGGGGCTGGGCTCTTGGCGGTTCTCCTGGTCGCGGCCGTACTCGGCGCCGCCCGTCCGACCCAGACCACAACCCTGGTCTCCCAGAAGGACAACCGTGACATCGTCCTGTGCCTGGACGTCTCCGGGTCGATGATCGAGGTCGACTCCCGGGTCGTATCGACCTTCACCAGCCTGGTGCAGGGCTTCAAGGGTGAGCGGATCTCGTTGGTGATCTTCAACAGCTCGGCCGTCCCGGTCTTTCCCCTGACCGACGACTACACGTTTGTCACCGAGCAGCTGAACCAGGCGCAGCTGGCGCTGACCCGACTCGACCCGAGGGACCCGTTCTTCGCCGGAACCCTCAACGGCGAAGGCAGCTCGCTGATCGGCGACGGACTTGCCACCTGTGTCCGCAGCTTCGACCATCCCGAGCTCAAGCGGGCCCGCTCGGTCATCCTCGCCTCGGACAACGAGACCCTCGGCAAGTCGTTGTTCACGCTGCCCGAGGCGGGTCAGCTCGCCGACAAGGACCAGATCCAGGTCTACGGGATCAACCCCTCCGACAACCCGAGCTCGACAGCGGCCACAGAGATGCAGTCGGTGACGGAGTCGACCGGTGGCGTCTACTTCGCCCTGAACGACATCAGCGGCGTCCAGCGCGTCCTCGAAGCGGTCTCGTCCCGCGAGGCCAGCCGGATCCCGTCCTCCACACGAACCGTGGTCCACGACAACCCGGTCCTGCCGATCGGACTCGCCTCGCTGGCAACCCTCGCCTACCTGGGGTTGCGCCGGATCAGGTGGCGCCCGTGACCAGCCTGTCGTTCCTGCCGGTCGCTCCGTGGCCCATCCTGTTCCTCTTGGCCGGGCTCGCCGCCGCGCTGATCTGGTGGCCGGCCGGACGGCGCGAGCGCACCGAGACCGGCGGGGCCCGCGGCAGACGGAGTGCGGTCGTCCTCCTGCTTCTGCTGGCTGCCACGCGTCCGGCCCTGCCCGGCACCGACGTCCGCGTCGACGCCAGCTCGGTCGACGTCTACTTCGTCGTCGACACGACGACGTCGTCGATGGCCCGTGACTACGCCGGGTCCGAGCCTCGCCTCGCCGGTATGCGTACGGACCTCAAGGGGGTCGCCGCTCAGCTGCCGGGTGCCCGCTTCACGGTGCTGACCTTTGACCTCGACACCACGACTCGGCTGCCTCTCACCAGCGATGCGACTGCCCTCTACGCGGCCGCTGACACACTGCGCCCCGAGACCTCTCGCTGGTCTCGGGGCAGCAGTGTCACGGTCGCCCGAACCGGCCTCGTCGCCGCCCTCCAGCGCGGTCAGGCCACCCACCCCGACCGCGCCCGGTTGGTCTTCTACCTCGGCGACGGAGAGCAGACGGCCGAGACCGAGCCGCAGCCGTTCGAGATCCCGGGGGGCTTGGTCAACGGGGGAGCGGTGCTCGGGTACGGCACCGCCGCGGGTGGGCCGATGGCGACGACGGGGAACCTGTCCGAGGGCGACGTCGTCGACCCCTCGACCGGCAAGCCGGCGATCTCGACGATCGACGAGAAGCAGCTCGCGCAGATCGCCGACCAGCTCGGCGTCCCCTACCTGCACCGGCAGTCAGACGACGCAGGTCAAGCCATCGTGGACGCCGTGCACCTCACGCAGCTCGGCTCGGTCAGTGGCGCCGAACAGATCGAGCTCGGCGGCCGGACGGAGCTCTACTGGGTGTTGCTGCTCGCCGTCGCCCTGGTCGGGGCCTGGGAGCTGGGGTTGGTCATAGCGTCGCTGACCTCGCTCGCGGCGCTCAAAAGACGGACCGCGCTGGGACGGACCGCGCTGGGACGGAC
>JALYVC010000267.1 GCA_030853445.1 Actinomycetota bacterium
GCGCCGGGCCCGCAACGGCGCCCTGCGTGGGCAGCGCGATGCGCTCGCGAGCTGGTGGGTCCGACGCATGGTCACGACGGGGGCGCCGGTCGTCGAACGCCTCACCTTCGGCTGGCACCACTTCTTCGCCACCGACGGCCGGGTCGTGCGCGACTCCCGGATGATGCTGGCGCAGAACGAGACCCAGCGGCGGTTCGGACGCTCCACCTACCCCCAGCTCCTCACGGCGATGCTCGGTGACCCCGCGCTGCTCACCTACCTCAACGGCAACGCCACCGCACCGGGAGCACGCAACGAGAACCTCGCCCGCGAGCTGCTCGAGGTCTTCACCCTCGGTCACTCGGCGGGCTGGACCGAGCACGACGTCCACGACGCTGCGCGTGCGCTCACCGGCTGGTCGGTCGACGCCGAGGGCACGGCCCGTTTCACGGCCGGCTGGCACGACGGGGGCACCAAGACCGTCCTCGGGCACACCGGCGACCTCGGCACGGACACCCTCGTCGGTGTCCTGGCCGCCCACCAAGCAGCGGGACCGCACCTCCTCGGGCGGTGGTGGTCGTCGCTCGTGTCGTCGTCGGAGCCGGTGCCGACGGGCGTGCAGCGTCGTGCGCTCGCGGCCTACGGCCCCCGCCGCGACCTCGCCTCCCTCCTGCAGGCGCTGCTCACCGACCCTGAGGTCGAAGCGCTGCCACCTTCGCTCGTGCGCGCCCCCGTGGACTGGCTCGTCGGAGCCGCCCGCACCCTGCACCTGTCCTTCGACGACGCCCTCGCCGGTCGCGCCGTGGAAGCCCTGCGCGCCCTGGGGCAGGAGCCGTTCGCTCCCCCCAACGTCGGCGGCTGGCCAGCCGGTCGCGCGTGGCTCTCGACGGGGGCGGCCGAGACCCGGATGGCCACCGCCGGGTGGCTCGCCGGTCTCGCCGACCTCGAGGCCCTGGCCGACGCTCCTCCGTCGGGACGGGTCGAGCTCGTGGCCCACCGGCTCGGCCTCCCGACCTTCTCCGACCGCACGGTCGTGGGTCTGCGCACCCTCGTGCGCGACCCGGCGGCGCTGGTGGCCGCTGCCCTCGTCAGCCCCGAGTACCTGGTGGTCTGATGGCCCTGCCTCCTGCGGACCCCCGACGCCCCCTCGACGGGCTCACGCGGCGGACGCTGCTGCGGGCCTCGTGCGGCCTGGCCTCCGTCGGCATCCTCGCGGGCGCCGCCCAGGTCGGCTGGCGCGAGGTGTTCGGTCGAGCGCAGGCGAACCCCCTGGGCACCGGCACCCCAATCCTGGTGCTCGTGACGATGTATGGCGGCAACGACGGCCTGAGCACCGTCGTGCCCTACGCCGAGGCGGCCTACCACGACGCCCGCCCCGACCTCGCCTTCGGCGCCGACGAGGTGATCACCCTCGACGAGACCCACGGCCTGAACCCCGGCCTGTCCGGGCTCGGCGACCTCTGGGGCCGGGGGAAGCTCGCGGTGGTGCGGGGCGTCGGACACCCCGCTCTCGAGCGGAGCCACTTCCGCGCGATCGACGTGTGGCAGACCGCCTCCCCCCAGGCGCCCGTCCCCACGGGCTGGGTGGGGCGCTGGCTCGACGCGCGTGCCGGTCAGGCCGCCGACGACCCGCTCCTGGCCCTCCACCTGGGCGCGGTGCTGCCCCCGCTCGGCGTGGGGGCGACACGGACGGCTGCCGCACTCACGACCGAGCCCGGTCGCCCGGCGTCCCCATCCGGCACGAGCGGTGTCCTGGCGCACTTCGCTGCAGCGGACCGCGCCGACTCCCCCGCCATGGCCGAGGTGGTCGCGTCCTACGCCGCGGCCGGCTCGGTCCGGACCGCGCTGACCCCCGTCGAGGGCGGCAGGATGGCCCCGAGCGGGCTGGCGGACGCCGACTCCGGGCTCGCCGGCGCGACCTTCTCCGAGCAGCTGGACGTCGTCGCGCGGTGCATCCGCCTCGGGGTCCCGACCCGGGTCTACTCCGTCTCGCTCTCGGGTTTCGACACCCACGCTGACGCCAAGGCCTCCCAGACCACGCAGCTGACCCGTCTCGACCGCGGGCTGACCGCCCTGCGGGACGCCCTCGACGGTCACCCTCGAGAGGCCGACGTCGTGGTCATGGCCTACTCGGAGTTCGGTCGCAGGGTCCGCGCCAACACCTCCCACGGCACCGACCACGGCACGAGCGGACCGGTGCTCCTGGCGGGCGAGCGGGTGGTCGGTGGCTTCCACGGCGACGCGCCGTCCCTCACCGACCTCGTCGACGGTGACCTGCGCACCACCACGGACTTCCGTCGGGTCTATGGCGACGTGCTGCGCCAGGTCCTGCACGCCGACCCCGAGCAGGTCCTCGACAGCGACCCGGCGCCCCTGGGCCTCTTCCAGACCTGACCACGCCCTGACCACGCCCTGACCACGCCCTGACCACGCCCTGACCGTCCTCGAACACTCCTGGGTGATGCTGGCCGCATGACCACCTCGACCGACTGGGCGACCACCGCCCGGCTGCTGCGCAGGTCAGGCTTCGGGGCAACCGGGAGCGAGGTCGACGCCGCCGTGAGGACCGGCACCGGCCAGTGGCTCGATGCCGCCCTCGCCGCCGACCCGAGCACCGACCCCGGCGTGAGATCGACCCCACCTCCGACCCCGGCCGCAGTGCCCGAGGGCGGCAAGGACCAGACCAGGGAGCAGCGTCAGAAGCGCAACGAGGTCGTGCGCACGAACCGCGCTGCCGCCACGGCCTGGTGGCTGCGCCGGATGGCGACGACCGGGCAGCCCCTGGTCGAGAAGGTGACCTTCGGCTGGCACAGCCACTTCGCCACCGACATCCACAAGGTGCGCGACGCCCGGATGATGCTCGCCCAGAACGCCACCCTGAGAAGACTGGGCCGAGGCTCGTTCACCGACCTCGCCCGGGCCATGGTCGTCGACCCCGCGATGCTGGTGTGGCTCGACGGGCAGAAGAGCACCGCGAAGGCCCCGAACGAGAACCTCAGCCGAGAGTTCATGGAGCTCTTCACGCTCGGCCACGGCAACGGCTACACCGAGCAGGACGTGCGCGAAGGCGCGCGTGCGCTCACCGGCTGGAAGGTGGCCGCCGACGGCACCGCCCACCTGCTCAGGGCCCGGCGCGACACCGGGAGCAAGACCGTGCTGGGGCACACCGGCGACCTCGACGCCGAAGGCTTCGTCGACGCCGTGCTGGCCCAGCCGGCATCGGCGGGCTTCGTGGCCACCCGCTGGTGGCAGCTGCTGCTCTCACCCATCGCCCCGACGGCCGAGCAGCTCGCGCGGGTGACGGCGGCGTACGGGCCGGGTCGTGACCTGGGGGCGATGTTCCGGGCGATCCTGACGGACCCGGCGATGGTGGCGAGCGCCGGCTCGGTCGTCGTCTCACCCGTGGAGTGGGCGGTCGGCGCCGTGCGTGCGCTCAAGGTGCCGCTCACCGACGACAAGCAGGCGGCCGCGCTGGTCTCGACCCTGAACGGGCTGGGTCAGGTGCCCTTCGCCCCACCGAACGTCAGCGGCTGGCCGAGCGGCCAGGCGTGGCTCTCGACGGCGGCCGCGCAGACCCGGCTGCGCGCCGCGACCCGGATGGCGGGCGCCGGTGACCTCGACGTCATCGGCTCGACCGCTCCCGGCTCGCGCGTCGACGCCGTCGCCCATCTGCTGGGCATCCCCTCCCTGTCCGACCGCAGCGTCGCCGCGCTGCGGACCGTCGCCAGCGACCCGGTCAAGCTCGTCGCCGCCGCGCTGGTCAGCCCCGAGTACCTGGTGAGCTGATGACCTCCATCCCTCCCCTCGACGCGAAGAAGCCGCTCGACGGCCTCACCCGGCGCACCCTCCTGCGGGCCTCGTGCGGGGTCGCCGCCGCCGGTCTGCTCGCGGGCGCGGCCCGGGTGACGTGGGACGACGTCGTGCACCGCGCCGCGAGCGACCCGCTCGCGGCGGGGTCTGCGGTGCTCGTGCTCGTGACGATGTACGGCGGCAACGACGGGCTCAACACCCTCATCCCGTATGCCGACCCGGCTTACCACGACGCCCGTCCCGAGCTCGCCTACGGGGCCGGCGAGGTGATCCGCCTCGACGACACGCTCGGGCTCAACCCCGGCCTCACCGGCCTCGGGCAGCTGTGGCAGGACCAGCAGCTGGCGGTCGTGCGCGGCGTCGGCTACCCCAGGCCCGACCACAGCCACTTCCGCTCGATGGACATCTGGCAGACCGCGTCACCGGACGCTCCCGTCACCACCGGCTGGGTCGGACGATGGCTCGACACGGCCGGCGACGACCCGCTGCTGGCTCTCAACATCGGTGACGTGCTGCCGCCCCTGGCCGTCGGGACGAGCGCGACGGCCGCCGCCCTCTCGGTGGAGCGAGCCCCCGCGGGGGCCGGGCGCGATGCCGTCCTTCGGCACTTCGCGGTAAGCGACCCGAAGGACTCCGTCGCGGCACGCCAGGTGGTGCAGTCCTACGCCGCGGTGCAGAAGGTGTCGACCACCTTCGCCCCGGTGCTCGGCGGGGCCAGCGCCGAGGCGGCCGGCGCCGGGGCGGGCTCGGAGGCCAGGGGAGCTGACGCGCTCGCCCAGCAGCTCGACCTCGTCGCCCGCTGCATCAGGATGGGGGCGCCCACGCGCGTCTACACCGTCTCGCTGGGCGGCTTCGACACGCACGCCGACGAGAAGGGCACCCAGACCGCGCAGCTGACGCTAGTCGACAAGGCACTGGCGAGCTTCCGGACGGCCCTGGGCGACCATCCCCGCGCCAAGGACGTCGTGACCATGGCCTACTCGGAGTTCGGTCGCCGGGTGAAGGCCAACGCCTCCCAGGGCACCGACCACGGCACCGCGGGGCCGGTCCTGGTGATGGGTCCGGGGGTGAGCGGCGGGTTCTACGGCGACCAGCCGTCGCTGACCGACCTGGACGACGGTGACCTCAAGGTCACGACGGACTTCCGGTCCGTCTACGCCGATGTGCTTCGCTCGGTGCTGGGGGCCGACCCCGCCCGCGTGCTCGGCAAGGACCGCCCCCCTCTCGGCCTCTTCACCTGACCCCCCCCGACGTCCGTCTGTTGCTCCCGATGTGACCGCCTGCCGCCGTAGGGAGTGAGCTTCGGGCACGTCGGGAGCAACGAGCGGATGTGGGGACGGGCTCCGGGCGAGCCGAGGGTCGTCAGGGGGCGGGCTCGAGGGCGAAGGCCAGTCCGTCGACCCGGGCCCGCAGCTCGCCGTCGGTGGCGAGACGCTCGCCCACACGGGTGGCGAGGGCCTCCACCGCGGGTGCGTCGAGCCCGGGGCGGAGCGCCAGGACGATGCGGAGCACGCCCTCTCCCGGTGGCGTGCCGTCCTCGAGCCGAGTGGCCACGACTGCCCCCTCGTCGGCGACGGCAGCGGCGACGGCTCGCTCGACGAAGGGGTCGCGGGCGGCCGGGAGCCAGGTGGCGCCCTGCGCGAACGCCCAGAGCATGCTGGGGCGCAGCTCGGTCGGCGTCTCGCTCGCCACATCGACCACGAGCACGTCGCACCCCTCGGCGACGGCGGCCTGGGCGACCCGGGCGGCGGGCGCGGGGACCGGCCGGGCCGCCGCATCCCACGCGGCCAGGGCGGACGTGGAGGTGAAGACCGGCAGGGCCCTGCGGCCGTCGGGGGCGGTGAGGGTCACGACGGCCATGTCGGTGTGCTGCTGACCGAGCACTCCCCCGGCGTCGGCCTCGGCCTCGGCCGGGGCTGCGACCACCGGGACGATCCAACGCGCGGAACGGGCTGCCGCGAAGAGCGCCTGGTCGGTGTCAGGGGACGGATCGGCCCGGCGGGCGGCGAGAGCGGCCAGCAGACCGTCGTCGGGCGAGCCGTCGTCGGCCTCGAAGCCGGAGGGCGAGAGGTCACGACCGCTCCAGGGCAGCCCCCCGCTGTCGGCGCCTCCCGGCCGGCCGGCCACGCTCATGTCGGGCCCGTGCGGGACGACCCGGTTCCGACGACCGCCTCGACCTCGATCTCGACGCGCATGTCGGGATGGAGCAGACCGGCGACGACGACCATCGTCGTGGCCGGGCGGACGGCTCCGAAGAGCTCACCGTGCATGCGCCCGATGGCCTCGCAGTCGCGGCGGTGGGTGACGTAGAGGCGGGTGCGGACGACGTCGTCGACCGAGCCCCCCAGCTCGACCACCGCAGCGAGCGCGGTCTCGGCGGCGAGGCGCAGCTGGGCGGCCGGGTCGGACGGTGCCCTCACGACCCCGTCCCGGGTCGAGGTACAGCCGGAGACCAGGATGCGCTCACCCACCCGGACGGCGCGCGAGTAGCCGAAGGCCTCCTCCCACGGTCCCCCGGTGTCGAGGCGACCCCCGCTCACGGGCGGCCGGCGACGTCGAGCGCGTCAGGCAGGGTGAAGCCCCCGCGGTAGAGGGCCGAGCCGACGATGGCGCCCTCGACCCCGTGGCCGACGAGCGCTCGCAGGGCCCGCAGGTCGTCGAGGGTGGAGACCCCGCCGGAGGCGACGACCGGACGGTCGGTGAAGGCGCAGACCTCCGCCAGCAGCCCGAGGTTCGGGCCCGCCAGCATGCCGTCCTTGCGCACGTCGGTGACGACGTACCGTGCGCAGCCCTCGTCGTCGAGCCGCTCGAGGGTCGCCCACAGGTCGCCGCCGTCCTGGGTCCAGCCCCGCGCCGCCAAGGTGGTGCCACGCACGTCGAGACCGACGGCGATCCGGTCTCCGTGGGCTGCGATCGCGCCGGCCGTCCACTCGGGGTGCTCGAGAGCGGCCGTCCCGAGGTTGACCCGTCGGCAGCCGGTGGCCAGGGCCGTCGTGAGGGACTCCTCGTCGCGGATGCCGCCCGAGAGCTCGACCCGGATGTCGAGGCGCCCGACGATCTCGTCGATGACCTCGCGGTTGCTGCCCCGGCCGAAGGCCGCATCGAGGTCGACCAGGTGGAGCCACTCCGCACCCTGCTCCTGCCAGACCAGCGCGGCCGCGAGCGGCTCCCCGAACTCCCCGCCGGACCCCGCCACCCCCTGCACCAGCTGGACGGCTCGGCCGCCGGCGACGTCCACGGCGGGCAGCAGCTCGAGCCGGCCGGGCCCGGGCGTCGGCGAGGAGGAGGTCTGGATGGGCGTGGTCACGGGGGTCAGGTCTCCTGCGGGCGAGGTGGTGGGTGGTGCCGGGACGGACGGGACGGACGGGACGAACACGGGTGGGTGGCCCGTCAGAGCGAGCGCACCCAGTTCTCGAGCAGGTGGGCGCCCGCGTCGCCGGACTTCTCGGGATGGAACTGGGTGGCGGTCAGCGGGCCGTTCTCGACCGCGGCCACGAAGGGGCCTCCATGGTCGGACCACGTGACGACTGGGGCCACGACGGCGAACGAGCCCTCGGGGTGCAGGGTCCAGTCCTGGGCGGCGTAGGAGTGCACGAAGTAGAAGCGCTCGTCCTCGACCCCCGCGAAGAGTCGGGAGCCCGCACCGGGCGTCACCGTCGACCAGCCCATGTGCGGCACGACCTCGGCCTCGAGCCGGTCGACCGTGCCGGGCCACTGTCCGAGCCCCTCCTGCGGTGCTGCGGCAGGCTCGCTGGATCCCTCGAACATCACCTGCATGCCGACGCAGACGCCGAGCACGGGCCGGCTCCCGGAGAGCCGCAGGTCGATGATGCGGGGGCCGCCGGCACGGCGCAGTCCGGCGAGGCAGGCGTGGAAGTTGCCGACCCCCGGCACGAAGAGCCCGTCAGCCCCCAGCGCCTGCGCGCGGTCGGCGGTGAGGACGACCCGCGCTCCGACCCGCTCGAGGGCCCGAACGGCCGAGTGCACGTTGCCGCTGCCGTAGTCGAGGACCACGACCGTGCGCGGTGACCCGCTCATGACCCGCCCCCCATCTCCGCGCGCCACGACGCGTCGTCGCTCACCATCCGCCCGAAGGCGGCGACCCCCTTGTCGGACGCCGGTACGAGCGTCGACCCGGGCCGCCACGGCCCCTGCGCCGGCGTCCCCAGCAGGTCGCCGCCCGGCAGGTGCAGGGCCGCGAGCAGTCCCTGCAGGACCTCGAGCGGGCTGCCGACCGCGTCGTGCACGATGTCGGCGACCTCGGCGAGGGCGCCGGGATCGTCGACGCCGGCCAGGTGGACCAGAGCCGCGAGGCGCAGCGTTGGCAGCCCTCCGGGGGGCACCAGCCCGGTACCGGGACGCCAGGCCACCCAGCGCTGCACCGCGCGCCAGCCGCCAGGCGTGGCGGTCAGCAGCGCCTGGTCGTGGACGACCGTCGCGCCGAAGCTCGGGCGCAGCCCACGGGGGACCGGCCGCCCGAGCAGGAGGCCGACCGGGTCGTCGTACGGCGCCACCAGAGGGCTGGTCGGCTCGGCGGGCACCAGCCCGCACCAGCCGTTCTCGAGCGGGACCACCCGCAGGGACACCAGTCCCCTGGCTGCCCAGGCGACCACGGCCTCGGTGCGGCCGCGCACGAGCAGCAGCCCGATGGGTGCGGGCGGTCGGCGGGCGGCCGAACCGGACGCGGTCGTCAGGGCGTCGGACATGGTGCCCACACCCCTAGAGGCTGCCCTTGGCACTGGGGACACCGGTGACCCGGGGGTCGGGCTCGACGGCGGCCCGCAGAGCCCGGGCGAAGGCCTTGAACTGCGCCTCGACGATGTGGTGCGGGTCGCGGCCCGACAGCACGCGCACGTGCAGGCAGATGGCTGCGTGGTGCACGAGGCTCTCGAAGACGTGGCGGGTCATCGACCCGGTGAAGTGGCCGCCGATGAGGTGGTACTGCTGGCCCTCGGGCTCGCCCTCGTGCACGAGGTAGGGGCGGCCCGACACGTCGACGACGGCCTGCACCAGGCACTCGTCGAGGGGCACCGTGGCGTCGCCGAAGCGGCTGATCCCACGCTTGTCGCCGAGGGCCTGGCGCAGGGCCTCGCCGAGCACGATGGCGACGTCCTCGACCGTGTGGTGCGCGTCGACGTGCGTGTCACCGGTGGCCTTGACGGTGAGGTCGAGCAGGGAGTGCTTGGCCAGGGAGCGCAGCATGTGGTCGTAGAACGGCACACCGGTGGAGACGTCGGACTCCCCCGTGCCGTCGAGGTCGAGGGTGATCTCGACCGACGACTCGCTGGTCGTGCGGCTGATCGTCGCGGTGCGGGCGCCGGTCACGGCTGAGGCTCCTGGGGCGAGGTGGGTGAGGCAACGAGGCTCGGTGCGGCGGGGGTCGCCCGCCGGTGCGAGTCTGGCAGATCGACGACGGCGGCGAGGAACGCGTCGGTCTCGACCGGCGTGCCGGCGGTCACCCGCAGGTAGCCCGGGAGCCCGACGTCGCGCACCAGCACCCCACGCTCGAGCAGGGCCTGCCAGGTGGACGGGGCATCGGCGAGCCCGCCGAAGAGCACGAAGTTGGCGTCGCTCGGCACGGGGGGGTAGCCGAGGGTGCCGAGCTCGGTGACGATGCGGTCGCGCTGGGTCTTGATCGCCTCGACGGTACGCAGCAGACTGTCGTGGTGGGTCAGCGCCGCGAGGGCGAGCGCCTGCGTGGGGTCGGACAGGTGGTAGGGAAGCCGCACCAGACGCAGGGCCTCCAGCAGCTCGGGCGCACCCGCGAGGTATCCCAGTCGCGCGCCGGCCAGGGCGAAGGCCTTGCTCATCGTGCGGGTGACCACGAGCAGGGGGTGGTCGGCGAGCAGGCTGACGGCGCTGAGGGTGCCGGGACGGGCGAACTCGGCGTAGGCCTCGTCGACGACGACCAGGGAACGGGGCGCCGCCTCGAGCACCGCCTCGACGACGTCGAGGTCGAGGGCTGTGCCCGTGGGGTTGTTGGGTGAGCAGAGGAAGACCAGGTGGGGCTGGTGAGCCCGCACCTGCTCGGCTGCCGACTCCGCGGTGAGGTCGAAGGTGCCCGACGGCGCCCCCCGTTGGCCGTCGACCCACGCCGTGCCCATCGTGCGCACGATGATCGGGTGCATGGAGTAGGCAGGGGTGAAACCCAGCGCCGTGCGCCCGGCGCCCCCGAAGGCCTGCACGAGGTGCTGCAGGACCTCGTTGGAGCCGTTAGCCGCCCACACGTGCTCGGCCCCCAGGGTCACACCGGTCTGGTGGGTGAGGTAGGTCGCGAGCGCCGCCCGCAGGGCGGCGAACTCGCGGTCGGGATAACGGTTGAGGTGCCCCGCGACGTCGGCCACGGCAGCCGTGATGGCCGCGACGACGTCGGGCGGCACGTCGTACGAGTTCTCGTTGGTGTTGAGCCGCACCGCGACGTCGAGCTGCGGGGCGCCGTACGCGGTCTGCCCGCGCAGGTCCTCGCGCAGCAGGGTCGACACGAGCTCGGCGGTCGAGGCCCCCGTCGGCGCGCTCACCGCGCCGGCACGGAGGCCGGGTCGGGGACCCGGTCGCCGAAACGCGCGGTCACGGCCTCGCCATGGGCCGGCAGGTCCTCGGACTGCGCCAGCGTCACCACGTGGTGGGCGACGGCGCGCAGGGCGGCCTCGTCATAGATGACGACGTGGATGCCGCGCAGGAACGACTGCACGGACAGGCCGCTGCTGTGGCTCGCACAGCCGGCGGTCGGGAGCACGTGGTTGGACCCGGCGCAGTAGTCGCCGAGGCTGACCGGAGCCCACGGTCCGACGAACACGGCCCCGCCGTTGCGCACCCGCGCCGCCACCCCGGCGGCGTCACGGGTCTGGATCTCGAGGTGCTCGGCGGCGTAGGCGTTGACGACGGCGAGGCCGGCGTCGATGTCGTCGACCAGCACCAGGCGCGACTGACGGCCGCCGAGCGCCGTGGTCACCCGCTCGCTGTGCTTGGTCTGCGCGACGCGGCGCACCAGCGCCTCCTCGACCGCGTCGACCAGGGCCTCGCTGTCGGTGACCAGCACGGCGGCTGCGAGCGGGTCGTGCTCGGCCTGGCTGACGAGGTCGCTGGCGACGTGCTCGGGGTCGGCGCTGTCGTCGGCGAGCACGGCGATCTCGGTCGGACCGGCCTCGGCGTCGATGCCGATGAGGCCCTTGAGCAGACGCTTGGCCGCGGTGACGTAGATGTTGCCGGGGCCGGTGACCAGGGAGACGGGCTCGCAGACGACGGGGTCCCCGCCCTCGGCCGTCCCGGTGGTGTCGGTGAACCCGTAGGCGAACATCGCGACGGCCTGCGAACCCCCGACGGCGTACACCTCCTCGACACCGAGCAGGGCACACGTCGCGAGGATCGTCGGGTTGGGGTAGCCGGTGAAGACGCCGGTGTTCTCGCGCTGCGGCGGGCTCGTCACCGCGAGCGAGCCGACCTGCGCCAGCTGGGCCGGCACGACGTTCATCACGACGCTGCTGGGGTAGACCGCGAGGCCGCCCGGCACGTAGAGACCGACGCGGTCGACCGGGACCCACCGCTCGGTGACGGTGCCCCCGTCGACGACCTGGGTGGTGGTCTCGGTGCGGCGCTGGTCGGCGTGGACCAGCCGGGCCCGGCGGATCGACTCCTCCAGCGCGGCCCGCAGGTCGGGGTCGAGCTGGTCGAGGGCCGCCTGCAGCACGTCGGCGGGCACGCGAAGGTGCGGCGGCCGCACGCCGTCGAAACGCTCACCGAGGTCGCGCAGCGCGTCGGCACCGCGATGACGCACGTCCTCGACGAGAGGCCGCACCTGCGAGAGGGCGGCCTCGACGTCGAACTCGGCACGGGGCAGGGCCTGCCGCAGGGCGGGCACCGTCAACGGTGCTCCCCGCAGGTCGAGTCGGGACATCATGGGCCCAGTCTAAACGGGCCCCACCCGGCCCCCCACGCGGCATCCGGCCCGTCGTGGCGAAGCCACGAGGAGCCGGACGCCGGGGCGCACGAGGGGCGTCAGCGAGAGCTGACGCGCACCAGCTTCCTGTTGGCGAACTCGTCCATGCCCCAGGACCCGAGCTCCCGCCCGAAGCCGGAGCGCTTGACCCCGCCGAAGGGCAGCCCGGGCAGCGTCGTGCCGTGCTCGTTGACGAAGGCCATGCCGACGTCGAGGCGCTCGGCGACCTGCTGAGCCCTGGCGGCGTCGCCGCTCCACACCGAGCCGGAGAGGCCGTAGGGCGAGCTGTTGGCCAGGGCCACGGCCTCGTCGGCGTCCTTGACGCGGTAGACGACGGCGACCGGGCCGAAGAGCTCCTCGGAGTAGGCGTCCATCTGCGGGGTGACGTCGGCGAGGACGGTGGGCTGCACGAAGGCGCCGGGGCTGTCGACGCGCTCACCGCCGGCGAGCACCGTCGCGCCCTGCGCGACCGCGGTCTCGACCTGCTTGACCAGCCCGTCCGCGGCCGCCTGCGAGGAGAGCGGGCCGATGACCGTGCCCTTCACGAGCGGGTCGCCGGGGACGATAGCCGCAAAGGAGGCCGCGAGCTTGTCGACGAACTCGTCGTAGACGGCGTCGAGGACGACGATGCGCTTGGCGGCGTTGCACGCCTGGCCGGTGTTGCTCATGCGACCACGGGTCGCGGCCTTCACCGTGGCGTCGACGTCGACGTCATCGAGGACGATGAAGGCGTCGGAGCCCCCGAGCTCGAGCACCACCTTCTTGAGGTTGCGGCCCGCCACCTCGGCCACGGCCGCACCGGCCCGCTCGCTGCCGGTGAGCGAGACGCCCTGCACGCGGCGGTCGGCGATCATCGTCGCCGCCTGCTCGTTGCTGGCGAAGACGTTCTGGTAGGCCCCCTCGGGAACCCCGGCGGCCCGGAAGAGCTCTTCCATGACCAGGGCGGACTGCGGGCAGATGGGGGCGTGCTTGAGCAGGATCGCGTTGCCCAGCATGAGGTTCGGGGCCGCGAACCGTGCCACCTGGTAGTGCGGGAAGTTCCACGGCATGATGCCGAGCAGCGCCCCGACGGGGGTGCGCCGCACGACGGTGCTGTCGGCGCCCGGCACCTGCAGGGTCTCGTCCCCGAGCAGGTCGGGACCGTGCTCGGCGTACCAGGCCCAGATCATCGAGCAGAGCTTGAGCTCGCCCATCGCCTCGCGCAAGGGCTTGCCCATCTCGCGCGACATCAGGGTCGCGAGCTCCTCGGCGCGGTCGTCGTACGCCTGCGAGATCCGGGTCAGGACGGCGGCCCGCTCGGTCACGGGCACATCGCGCCAGGCCTCGTAGCCGCTCTGGGCGGTGGCGAGCGCCCGCTCGACCCCGGCGTCGTCGAAGGTGTCGAACTCGGCGAGGGTCTCGCCGGTGGCTGGGTTGACGGAGGTGTAGAGGCTCATGGTCCCGACGCTACCCCGACGGCCGACCGGTAGCCGCCGTGGCCGGTGCCCCGTCCGGGTGCGGAGGTCTGCGGGTGGGGTCGCCCGGCGGCGGTCAGCGCATGACGTCGCGGGCGCAGAGCTCGAGGGTGAGCAGCACGGCGACCGACTGCACCAGGAGCAGAGCGGCCAGGACGACGAGCTGGACGGCTGCCGCCTGCAGCGGCGTCGCGCCGCCGAGCAGGACTCCGACAAAGGCGCCCGGGAGGGTGACGATGCCGACGGTGCGGGTCTGGTCGAGGCCGGGCAGCAGGGCCAGGCCGGCGTCGTCACGGGCCACGAGGATCCGGGCGTCGCGGGTCTCGAACCCGATCGAGAGGGCGGCCTCGACCTCACCCTTGCGACCGGAGAGGGCGTCGAGGGTCCGGCGCCCGGCCAGGGTCGTCGCCGTCATCGCGTTGCCGACGAGGATGCCGAGGACGGGCACCACCGAGACCTCGGCCAGGGGAATGAGGCCCGACGACATCAGCACCAGTCCCACGGGGACGGCGGCGGCCCACACCGGCACGGCGGCCACCCACCACCGTCCCGACGGCACGAGGCGACGGCCAGCCGTGAACGACGCGACGGAGAGCATGAGGACCACGAAGGCCGCGGTCAGCCACCACGAGCGCAGGACGAGCGTGATGAGCAGGCCGACGACGCCGAGCTGCACGGTCGCGCGCAGGGCCGCGCTGAGGTCCCTGCGGGCCGGCTGGAGGCGGCCGACGTGGCTGACCAGCGCCGCGAGGCCGGCGAGCACCGCGACGACGACGACCAGCCGCACGTAGCCGCCCACCCCCGACACGTCGACCAGGGTCGCCGAGCGGACGATGTCGGGAGCCACCGCGGGACCTCTCAGCCGGTGCAGCGGTCGACGACGACGGCCCACTCCCACGCCAGCTGGCGCCAGGCGTCGTAGCGCCCGGAGAGACCCGCGTGGCCGGCTGTCAGCTCGGTCCGGAAGAGCACCGGGGCCGATCCGGGGTCGCTCGTCGAGCGGTCCCTCAGACGGGCCACCCACTTCGCCGGCTCGGTGACGAAGACCCGGGTGTCGTTGATGCTCGTGGTGACCAGCACGCTGGGGTAGGGCTGGGCGGTGAGGTTCTCGTACGGCGTGTAGGCCCGCATCCGCGCGTAGGCCTGCGGGTCGTCGAGCGGGTTGCCCCACTCCTCCCACTCCCCCACCGTCAGCGGCAGGCTCGGGTCGAGGATCGTCGTCAGCGCGTCGACGAAGGGCACCTGCAGGTGGATGACCCGGAAGCGGTCGGGTGCCGTGTTGGCCACCACGCCCATGAGCAGGCCCCCGGCCGAACCGCCTTCTGCCGCCAGGCGACCGCGGGCCACGAGACCCTTGTCGAGGAGGTGGTCGGCGCAGGCGACGAAGTCGGTGAACGTCTGCTCCTTCAGCTCCATCTTGCCGTCGTCGTACCATCCCCGGCCCATCTCGGAGCCACCGCGCACGTGAGCCACGGCGAAGACGAACCCGCGGTCCAGCAGTGACAGCCGCGCGACGGAGAACCAGGGGTCGAGGCTGATGCCGTAGGAGCCGTAGCCGTAGAGCATCCCCGGCGCCGTGCCGTCGAGGGCGGTGTCACGCCGGTGGACGACGCTCATCGGCACCCGGGTGCCGTCGGGGGCCGTCGCCCACTCCCGTCGCTGGACGTAGTCGGCGGGGTCATAGCCCCCCCGGACCTCCTTGCGCTTGACGAGGGTGAGGGAGCCGTCGGCGACGTCGTAGTCGTAGACGCTCGAGGGCGTCACGAGCGAGGTGAAGCCGATCTGCAGGACGCCCGTGGCGGGGTCGGGGTTGTCACCGGTGCCGACGGCGCGCACGGGCTCGTCGAAGGCCACCTCGACCGGAGCCCCGAAGCCCGTGGGGGTCGCGGGGTCGCGGGGCAGGATGCGCACGGAGGTCTGGCCGTCGGAGCGCAGCGACACGACGGCGAAGTCGCGGAACGCCTCGACTCCGACGGCGTACTCCTCCTCGCTGGTGACGTCGAGGGGGTGCCACGAACCCACGGCGCCGTCGGCGACGACGGCCCTGGCGACCTCGAAGTTGCGTCGGCCGCGGTTGTGCACCAGCAGCACCTCGTCACCGAGCGGCTCGACGTCGTACTCCACACCTTCCGACCTCGGGGCCACGACCATCAGGGGGCCCAGCGCGTCGGCCGCGTCGAGCAGGTGGTACTCGCTCGTCGTGCGCGAGCCCATGCCGATGACCACCCACCGGTCGTCACGGGAGATCCCGACACCGAGCGTGAACCGCTCGTCGCGCTCCTCGATCACGAGCACGTCGGTCGCGGTCGCGGCACCGACCTCGTGGCGCCACACCTGGAACGGCCGCCAGGCCTCGTCGACGCGGGTGTAGAAGAGATGGCGCGCGTCGAGGGACCACGCGACGCCGTACCCGATCTGGGTCACCGCCTCGTCGAGCACCCGACCGGTGTCGATGTCGCGCACACGCAGCGCGAAGCGCTCGTCGCCCTCGACGTCGACCGCATAGGCGAGCAGCCGGCCGTCGGGCGAGACGTCGCTGGCGCCGACGGAGAAGAAGTCGTGCCCGACGGCCTCGGCGTTCTCGTCGAGGACCACCTGCTCCCCCTGTGGTGGCGCGTCACCGTCGAGGGTCGGACGCTGGGGGTGGTCAGCGACCGCGACGCGACCGTGGACGGCGTACTGCTCACCCTCGATCGTGCGCGAGTAGTACCACCACCCCCCGTGGCGCACCGGCACGCTGAGGTCGGTCTCCTTCGTACGGGAGCGGATCTCGCCGAAGAGCGCCTCGGCGAGCGGCCCCAGGTGCTCGGTGCGGGCGGCGGCGTAGGCGTTCTCGGCCTCGAGGTAGGCGCGCAGCTGCGGATCGTCCCGGTCAGCCATCCAGGCGTACTCGTCGGTGACGACGTCACCGTGGACGGTGCGGGTGTGCGGGCGGGTTGGCGCGCGGGGCGGCTCGGGCAGCGGGGACACCTGGAGGGACGACACGGATAGCACTCTAGGTGGTGGGCTCCGGGACCTCGTCGAGCGCCTGCGCCAGCTCGGCCGGCGCCCAGTCCGCGAGCATCTGACGGCTGGTGAAGGAGTGTGCCGACCCGTCGACCGGGTCGGTGAAGGCCAGCCTCGCAGCCAGCAGCTGCAGGGGGTGGCCGTGGTCGTCGGAGGCGTCGGAGGCGGCACCGCCGTAGAGGGGGTCGCCGACGATCGGCGCACCGAGCCAGGCG
This sequence comes from Actinomycetota bacterium, assembly GCA_030853445.1. Classification (GTDB taxonomy): domain Bacteria; phylum Actinomycetota; class Actinomycetes; order Actinomycetales; family Dermatophilaceae; genus Lapillicoccus. The sequence continues at coordinate 16,401 of JALYVC010000267.1, forward strand.
AGGTGGGCCCGCAGCTGGTGGGTGCGACCGGTCACCGGCTGGAGCCGGTAGAGACCGAGCCCACCGCGGCGCCCGACGAGCACGACCCGGGTCTCGCTGTTGGGCGGCTCCCCCTCCACGACGCGCGTGCAGAGGGAGTCGCGGTCCTTGCGCAGGTGCACCCGCACCGTCGTGGGCGTCGACAGCGAGCTCACCGCGGGAGCCGCCGCCAGATAGGTCTTGGTCACCAGCCGCCGGGCGAAGAGCTCCTGGTAGGCCCCCCGGCACGTGGGGTCGGCGACGAGGAGCAGCACCCCGGCCGTGAGCCGGTCGAGCCGGTGCGCCAGCGACAGGGCCGGCAGCCCCAGCTCGTGACGGGCCCGCGCCAGGGCCGTCTGGGTGACGTGACGACCCCGGGGCATCGACGCCAGGAACGGTGGCTTGTCGACCACCACGATGCGGGGGTCGTGGTGGAGCACCGGGAGCGGGCCCGGGTGCACCGGCTCGGGCGCGAGCTCGCGCTCCACCCAGAGCACCCCCCCGGGCTCGTACGGTGCGTCGTCGGCCACCGGGCGTCCGCCGGCGTCGAGCACCCGACCCGAGGCGATCAGGGCCGCCACCCCGTCGTGGCCCAGCGGCGTGAGCCGGTCGCGCAGGTGGTCACCCACGCTGCTCCACCGACCGTTGGCGGGCAGTACCAGGCGAGCCGCGTCGACCCCCTCCCGCTGTGGCACGGGCGAGGTCGCCCGGGAGCGGCGGCGCGTCATCCGGCCCGCCCAGCGCGGGTCAGGGGCACCGACCACGAGACCTGGGGGTACGACGGGCCAGCGTGCGGCGAGGTGGCGAGGCGGTCGCTCACCGGGGCCGCGGCCTCGGAGGCACCGAGCCTGCGCCGGCCCACCTCGCGTCGCTCGCGCATCTGCAGTGCGGCACCTGACATGGTCACAGCCTGCCCCAGGTCGCGCGTTGCCCGAACCAGCTGGGCACGAGCACCGGGTCAGGTGACCCGGACCGGGTCGCCGAAGCCACCCACCTGCCTGACAACACCACCAGGAGCCCCATCGGACGCGG
>JALYVC010000272.1 GCA_030853445.1 Actinomycetota bacterium
CGGGGACAGGGTCGCGGGGGCGGCGGGCCCGGCCGGGTGCGTCGGGAGCGCCTGGAGAGTCGGGAGGGTCGGGAGGGTCGGCGAAGGCCGCGCCGGGCGCGCGGTCGAGCAGCGCGACGACGGCTCCGGGGTGATCCCGGGCACCCCCACAGATCACTCGACCTCGTTCCGCCGTGGCTGGGGAGCCGATCCCGAGGTCCGTGGCACGATGGCCCTTGATGACGATCTCGTTGCGCCTGCGTCGCGGACGCCCCTCGGAGCCACCCGAGCTGGGTGGGCCGGTGCGTGTGGACGCCCGCACGAAGAACCTCACCAAGCGGCTGCGTCCCGGTGACGTGGCGGTGATCAACCACCTCGACATCGACAAGGTCAGCGCGGAGGCCCTGGTCGCCATCAGACCGGCTGCGGTCGTCAACGCGGCTGCCTCGATCTCCGGCCGCTACCCCAACCTGGGGCCGGGCATCCTGGTCGATGCCGGCATCCCCGTGCTCGACGCCGTGGGTGACGGCGTGATGTCGGCCGTCAAGGAGGGGGACGTCGCCGTGATCGACGGCGACACCCTGGTGGTGCGCGGCACGGTCCTGGCCCGCGGCGAGCGGATGAGCGTCGAGTCGGTCGGCGAGCAGATGGAGGCGGCGCGAGCCGGCCTCGCAGAGCAGCTGGAGGCCTTCGCCGGCAACACGATGGAGTTCCTCAAGAGGGAACGCGAGCTGCTGCTCGACGGCGTCGGCGTTCCCGACATCCGCACCCGCCTCGACGGCCGCCACGCGCTGATCGTCGTACGGGGCTACCACTACCTCGAGGACCTGCAGGCGCTGCGGTCCTACATCCGCGAGTACAAGCCCGTGCTGATCGGGGTGGACGGCGGGGCCGACGCCCTGATCGAGAACGGCCACCGTCCCGACCTGATCGTCGGTGACATGGACTCGGTCTCCGACAAGGCGCTGCGGTGCGGGGCCGAGATCGTTGTCCACGCCTACCGAGACGGGCGGGCACCGGGACTCGAGCGGGTGGCCGCGCTCGGCATCGACCCGGTCGTCTTCCCGGCCACGGGCACCAGCGAGGACGTCGCCATGCTGCTGGCCGACGACAGCGGCGCCACCCTCATCGTCGCCGTGGGCTCCCACGCGACGCTCGTGGAGTTCCTCGACAAGGGTCGATCGGGCATGGCCAGCACCTTCCTCACCCGGCTGCGCGTGGGGGGCAAGCTCGTCGACGCCAAGGGTGTGAGCCGGCTCTACCGCTCCCGCATCTCGGCCCTCACGCTGGTCGCCACGATGCTGGTGGGCCTGCTGGCCCTCGGCGTCGCGCTGGCGGCCACGCCCGGGGGACAGGCCCTCCTGCAGGTGCTCGGCGCACGGTGGGACGGCGTCTGGTCTCGCGTGGTGGGGGTCTTCACGTGATCGACTTTCGCTACCACCTCGTCTCCATCGTCTCGATCTTCGTGGCCCTGGCCGTCGGCATCGTCCTCGGGGCGGGCCCCCTGCAGGGTGGCATCGGCACGCAGCTGACCGAACAGGTCTCGCAGCTGCGCCAGGACATGGAGACCCTGCGGAGCCAGCGCGACGACTCTGCCAAGACCGTCACGGCGCAGGAGGACTACGCGGCTGCCGTGGCCTCCTCGGCCCTCGCCGGCCGACTCAAGGGCAGGAGCGTCGTCCTGCTCGTCACCCCCGACACCGCCGCCAAGTTCGCCGAGCTGACGACCACGGCCCTGCAGCAGGCCGGTGCGTCGGTGACCACCCTCGTCACCCTGAAGGACGCCTACCGGGCTCCTGACGGTGCGGCGGGCCGGCTCACGGCCGCCACCGCCGCGGCAGAGCAGGTCGGAGTCGCCCCGAGCGCTGATGCGGACGGGCTCATCGCCCAGGTGCTGGCGGCGGTGCTCGTGCGGTCGCCCACCGGGTCGCAGGTCCTACCTTCAGCGTCGGTGACCACCGCACCCGCGGCGTCGACCGCACCCGCGGCATCGACCGCACCCGCGGCGTCGACTGCACCCGCGGCGTCGACTGCACCCGCGGTGTCGACCACGCTGGAGGGCTCGACCGGGGCCCTCAAGACCCTGGTGTCAGCAGGACTGCTCGACGTCACGGACGACGCCCCGTCGCAGGCCGACCTCGCGGTCGTCCTGGGTGGACCCATCTCGGGGTCGGCGACCGTCGTGGCCGGTGAGACCACGACGATGACCACCCTCGTGCGCACCCTCGACGCCGCCAGCGGTGGGGCCGTCGTGGCCGCCGGGGCCCCGACGACAGGCGTGAGCCAGGAGAAGACGACCAACCTGGTCACCGCCGTGCGCGCCGACGGCGGCCTGGCCGCGGCCGTCTCGACCGTCGATCACGCCGACTCCGTCGTCGGGGTCGGTGTCCTGGTGCTCGCGCTCGTCGAGCAGGAGACCGGCAAGGCGGGGCAGTACGGCATCTCCGCCGACGCCAAGGCCGACGTCCCGACCTCGTCGTGAGTATCGACGCCAGGAGGGCTCGTCACGTCGACACATCCTCCGCCGGCGCCGTCGCCGTGGCCGTCGCCACAGCGGCCGCCACGGTCGTCGGGGCCGCGACGGCCCGAGCGTCGTACGGCGTGCTCGAGCGTCACCCCCCAGGAGGTGCGCAGCGGTGGAGCCGGACCAACCACGCCGGCAGGCGCGTCACGCTCCTCGAGGGGCCGTCGGTGGTGACCGGGGTCGTCGTCGGAGCGGTCGTGGGCGCACTCACCGGCACAGCGGGCAGGTCGACGGCCGGCTCGGTGGCCGACCTGCGTCGAGCCAGGGCACTCGGCCTCGCCGGCGCGGGCGCCACGCTGCTCGTCGGAGCCGTCGGGGCCCTGGACGACCTGGCCGGCGATCCCACGACCAAGGGTCTGGGTGGGCACCTGAGCGCGCTGCGCCGGGGACGGCTCACGACCGGAGCGCTCAAGATCGGCGGCCTCGCCGGAGCCGGTGTCGCCGTCGCCCTGACCAGGACGAGAACGACGCGCCCGCGAGGTCTGGGCGGACCGGTGACCAGGGGCGCGGCGGTCGCCGGTCTCATGCGCGCCCTGGTGGGCGTCGCCGTCGACACCGGGGTCGTCGCCGGAAGCGCGAACCTGGTCAACCTGCTCGACCTGCGGCCCGGTCGGGCCCTCAAGGTCGTCGTGGCGGCCGGGGTCCCCCTGCTGGTTGCGGGTTCACCGACGGGGGGAGCCGCGGTGGGCGCGGCTCTGGTCGCCCTCCCGGCCGACCTGGCCGGGCGCCGGATGCTGGGGGACACCGGAGCCAACGCGCTGGGAGCCGCCCTGGGCGCGGCCGTGGTCGACCGCTGGTCACGCGGGGGACGCCTGGCACTGCTCGGCCTGCTCGTCGGGCTCACCCTCCTCTCCGAGCGGGTCAGCTTCACCCGGGTGATCGAGTCGACCCCCGGCCTGCGTGAGCTGGACGCCTGGGGTCGCGAGCCGAGGGTCGGTGCCGGGGCGTGAGGCGGCGATCGTGAGGGCTCGGTCGTGATCGGACGCTCGAGGCAGCCCGGTCGTCACGCCGCGCTGCGGGACCCGGCTCCCGCACGCGACGGAGCCGGCACGCGAGGGATCATCGCCGCCGCCGGTCTGGTGGCCGCCGTGACGCTGGTGTCGCGTGCGGTCGGGTTCGCCCGGTGGCTGGAGTTCTCCCGGTCGGTCGGGGCCACCTGCGTGGGCACGGTGTACCAGAGTGCCAACTCCCTCCCGAACGTGCTCTTCGAGGTCGCCGCCGGAGGGGCGCTCGCGGCCGTCGCGGTGCCCCTGATCGGCGGGGCGCTGGGGCGCGGGAGGAGGATGGAGGCCGACCGCATCGGCTCGGCCCTGCTCACCTGGACGCTGGTGCTCCTCGTGCCCGCGGCGGTGGTGCTCCTGCTGCTGGCCCCTTGGGCCGCCTCCCTGCTCGTCGACGAGGCGCAGTGCCCGGGCAGTCGCGACCTCGCGACCATGATGCTGCGTCTCTTCGCGCCGCAGGTGCCCCTCTACGGTCTGGGGATCGTGCTCGGGGGCATCCTGCAGTCGCACCGGCGCTTCCTCGCAGCAGCCCTGGCGCCGCTGCTGTCGAGCCTGGTCGTGATCGGGTCCTACACGGCTTACGGACGGCTGGCCGACGGGGCGCGGGCGATCGACGCCGTGCCGCCGTCGGCCGTGCTCGCCCTGGCCGGTGGCACAACGGCAGGCGTCGTGCTGCTCAGCCTGCCGCTGATCGTGCCGGTGCTGCACCTCGGGATCCACCTGCGGCCGACCCTGCACTTCCCACCCGGCGCCGCGCGCCGGCTCGGGGCCCTGGCCGGGGCGGGGCTCCTGGCCCTGGTGGCCCAGCAGTACGCGGTGCTCGCCACCCTCGTGACCACGCGGCGGGCGGGCACGGGGGTGCTCAACGTGAGCACCTACGTGCAGACCATCTACCTCCTGCCGTATGCCGTGCTGGCCGTGCCGCTCGCCGTCTCGGCGTTCCCGGCCCTGGCCACGATGGCGGGGGCTGCCGGGGCTCGGGTGGCACGGCAGCCGTCGGGGGTGCCCCTGGACTCGGTGGCCCCCCTGGACCCGCTCGAGTCGCTGGAGCCGGCCGGCGAGTCCACCGACGAGGTGGCGAGCGTGCTGGCGCGCACCCTGCGGGCCACGGTGCTGCTGGGATTCGCCGGCGCCGGCCTGTTGGCCGCCGTCGCCGCCCCGCTCGGCATCTTCTTCGGTGAGCTCGACGCCGGCCGGAACGCAGTCGACGGCCGCAGTGCGCTGGTCGAGCTGCCGCACGCCCTGCTCGCCCTGGTGCCGGGGCTGCCCGCCTTC
>JALYVC010000300.1 GCA_030853445.1 Actinomycetota bacterium
CCCCGAGGGCGCGCCCCGTGAGCGCCTGCGCGGCGATCGCGAGCGCGTCGAGCGCGAAGGCGAGGAAGCTCCATACGGTGAGCACGATCTGGTGGGCGGCGAGGGCCTCGGACCCGTAGCGTGCCGCGATGAGCGTGGTCAGCACGATCGTCGTGCGCAGCGCGAGCGTGCGCACCAGCAGCGGCAGCCCCCCGAATGCGGCCCGCAGCACCCGCCCCGGGTGGAAGCGCAGTGGCGCCTCGAGGCGACGGGCCTCGCGCAGCACGACGGCGACGAGCCCGAGGGCCATGCCGGTCTGGGCGATCACGGTGCCGAGCGCCGAGCCGGCGATGCCGAGCCCCAGCCCGTAGACCAGCGCGAGGTTGAGCAGGATGTTGGCGCCGAAGCCGAGCACGGCGGCGACCAGCGGGGTGCGCGTGTCCTGCAACCCCCGCAGCACCCCCGTCACCGCGAGCACGAGCAGCATGCCGGGCAGGCCAGCCGCCGAGACCCGCAGGTAGGTCGACGCCTGGAGGGCGACGTCGGCGTCGGCGCCGAAGCGCGCCGCCCACCACGGTGCGGCAAGACCGATGACGACCGCGGTGGCGATCCCGAGCAGCAGTGCGAGCCACAGCCCGTCCACGCCCGCCGCGATGGCGCGGCGCGGTGACCCTGCGCCGACCTGGCGGGCGACCACGCTCGTCGTGCCGTAGGCGAGGAAGACGAAGATCCCGGCGGCGGTGAGCAGCACCGACGAGGCGACCCCCAGCCCGGCCAGCTCGACGGTGCCGAGGTGCCCGACGATGCTCGAGTCGGCGAGCAGGAACAGCGGCTCGGCGACGAGGGCGAGGAAGGCCGGCACGGCCAGGCGCAGGATCTCGCGGCGCACGGCGAGCGGGGTCGCGCGGGGGGTCTCCACGTCGGGAGCCTAGACGGGACCGGCCGCCCGGATGCCCGACGCCGCTGCCGCCCGCGAGGCAGGATGGGTCCCGTGTCGATGACGCCCACGTGTGCGAGAGCCGTGCGCCGCCCGCCCCCTGTTCGGTGGTGGGGCGCGGCACTGGCGCTGTCGGTCCTCGGCCTCGGCATCGGGGGGTGCGGAGCGGGCGGTGCGGCATACGGCGTGCCCATCGTCGGCACCTGCCGCGGCTTCGCCTCCCAGGGGCTCGAGCTGCACGACCAGACCCTGCTCGTCCGGGCGCTCGGCACGTGGCGCCACCAGGGTGGGGCGATGGCACAGCCGGTGCCGATCGCGCCGCCCGTGGGCCCCGTCTGCGTCGTCGACGCCCACCGGTCGTTCGACCGGGTGCTCGTGACCCTGGCCGACGGCGCCCACCTCGCGACCTACCAGGAGAGCGACGCCGGGGTGGTGACGCTCACGACCGATGCGATGCCCTCCAGCGCGCCACACGTCCTGCCGCTCGTCTCCATCGGCGACGGAGAGTGGGCGCTGGCTCGGGGAGTGACGTCGGCGCAGGTGCTTGTCGGTGCTGCCGGCCTACCGGCCGAGGTCGAAGCGGTGCCGGTCGGTCGACGCGTCATCGACGTCGACGCGGCGGTCAACCGGTTCGCCGCCGCCCACCCGGGGGTGCTGCCGCACCTGCTGGTGCTCGCGCACGCGGACGGACGGCTCTATGCCGCGACGGGCGGCGCACCGTACGCCACCGACCGCGCGGCGGTGCTCGTCACCTCCCTCGGGCCCGACCAGGCGCAGAGGGTGGCCGGCTGGCAGGAGGTGCTCGACCTGCCCTCGGGGGTGGCGCTGCTCGCTCAGTCGGTGGGCTTCACCACGACCGGGGGGTTGCAGTCACCGCAGCGGGTCGACCGGCAGCTGACCCTCGTCGGCGTGACCACCGCGCGCACCGGCACCGTGCTGGTGGTGCGGCAGGAGCCCGACGACGGCAGCCACCTCGCCCCCGAGGTCGTCACCGTGGCGCAGCGAAGCCGCGGCGGCGCCGACGTGCAGCCGGTGGGGACGGTCACCAGCCCGACGGGGTCGTGGGTCGGCTCGATGTGGCTGTCGCCGGTGGTGGAAGGGCTCGCCGACCCCCGCGAGCTGCTCGTCATGGGCGAGCCCGGCAGCCTCGGGAGCGTCATCGACCTGGAGGCGTCGACCAGGTCTGCCGGTCTTATCACCAGCGGACCCCTGCAGGTGGTGTCGGGGGCGGAGCTGCCCGGGATCGACACGGCCCCCACTCGACCCGAGGTCACGGTGCGCGGGCGGGTCGGCAACGCCGACGTGCTGCCCCTCACCCCGCTGACGCAGTCGTAGAGGAGGCAAGGGCCGCGCCTCAGGCCTCGCGGCCGTAGCGCACCGCAGCGCGCGCCCGCGCCTTGGTCGCCTCCTCCTCGCGGTTCTTGGGGGGTGCGGTCGTCGTGAGGTGCTCGATGAGGTGGGCGGTCGCCTGCGCCACCTGCTCGACGGCCTCGGCCACGGCGGCCTCGTTGGCCGCCGACGGCTTCTGGGTCACCCCGGCCACCTTGCGCACGTACTGCAGCGCCGCGGCCCGTACCTCGTCGGTGGTCGCCGGTGGCTCGAAGTTGTTCAGCGGGTGGATGTTGCGGCACATGCGTCCACGGTATGCCGGTCAGTCCTGGTGGTGGGCGATCATCGCCATGGGCCACATCCGGTCGAAGGCCACGCCAGCACCGACCCGGTTCTGCGGGATGTCCGTACGGCGCGTCGGTCACGACACGCCGGAAGCCTGTCCTGTGGACACACGTGTTTCGCCTCGGCTCGATGTCCACACGCTGTGCACAGACGTCGTCGCACGTCACCACGCTCGACTTGCCGTGGGCAGGCCCGCCCTGTCCACAAGATTGTCCACAGGCAGTGCACACCCCTCCGTGCTCAGCCGAGTTGTTTGTCCCCATGTTGTCCACAGGTGTGGGTTTGCTGGGCGGCCCGCCCGGGCCTAACGTGTCACTTCTACCCGGTCGTGGCGGACGACGGCCCGGAGACGTCGTGAGCGCCCGTTGCCGACCCTCGGGACGGCAGGCTGTCGGTGCTACCTGCTGTGCTGTCCGCACACCAGTTCGACCGGGTCAGCAGTTGAGTGATGTCGAGAGACGTCGGGAGAGGCGGGGGCGTGACCATCCAGGAGCTGTTCCCCGGGTCCTCCGACACCGCTCCCGACGACCGGCTCCCTCCGCAGGACCTGCACGCCGAGCAGTCGGTCCTCGGCGGCATGCTCCTGAGCAAGGACGCGATCGCCGACTGCGTCGAGGTGCTCAAGGGTGCCGACTTCTACCGTCCGTCCCACGAGGCGATCTACGACGCCGTCCTCGACCTCTACGGCCGGGGTGAGCCCGCCGACGCCATCACCGTCGCCGATGAGCTGACCAAGCGCGGCGACCTCACCCGCGTCGGTGGCCAGGCCTTCCTCCACGGCCTCATCGCGCAGGTCCCCACCGCCGCCAACGCCGGCTATTACGCCCAGATCGTCGCCGAGCGGGCCGTCCTGCGCCGTCTGGTCGAGGCCGGCACCAAGATCGTCCAGCTCGGCTACGCCCAGGGCGGCGGCGATGTCGAAGACATCGTCAACGCCGCCCAGGCCGAGATCTACGCTGTCGCCGACAAGCGCGGCGGTGAGGACTACGTCAAGCTCGGTGACGTCCTCGAGCCGACGGTCGACGAGATCGAGGTCGCGTCCGGCAAGTCCGGCGAGATGACCGGTGTGCCCACCGGCTTCACCGACCTCGACGCGCTGACCAACGGGCTGCACCCGGGGCAGATGATCGTTATCGCGGCTCGGCCCGCGATGGGCAAAAGCACGATAGGACTGGATATCGTCCGATCTGCGGCTATCAAGCACGGCCAGGCCGCCGTCGTCTTCTCGCTCGAGATGAGCAAGACCGAGATCACCATGCGTCTGCTCTCGGCCGAAGCCAGCATCCAGCTGCAGCACATGCGCAAGGGCACGATGCGCGAGGAGGACTGGGGTCGTCTCGCCTCGACGATGGGCCGCGTCTCCGACGCCCCCCTCTTCATCGACGACTCACCCAACATGTCGCTGATGGAGATCCGGGCCAAGTGCCGCCGCCTCAAGCAGCGCCATGACCTCAAGCTCGTCGTCATCGACTACCTCCAGCTGATGTCGTCCGGCAAGCGGGTCGAGAGCCGCCAGCAGGAGGTCTCGGAGTTCTCGCGAGCCCTCAAGCTGCTGGCCAAGGAGCTCGAGGTGCCGGTCATCGCCATCTCGCAGCTGAACCGTGGCCCCGAGCAACGCACCGACAAGCGTCCCGCGATGAGCGACCTGCGCGAGTCGGGCTCGATCGAGCAGGACGCCGACATGGTGATCCTCCTGCACCGCGAGGACGCCTACGAGAAGGAGAGCCAGCGGGCGGGCGAGGCTGACCTCATCGTGGCCAAGCACCGTAACGGCCCCACCGACACCATCGTCGTGTCCTTCCAGGGCCACTACTCGCGCTTCAAGGACATGGCCACCAACTTCTGACGGCTGATGGCCGCGACGCAACGACGGTGCCGAGATGCCCTAACTGCACGAACGGGCCCCGACTGCGGAAGTTGACCGACGGTTGTGGGCCTTGAGCAGGGCCTCGCCTTGATAGGGAGCTACCCTCAAGATTGAACGGCTGAGGTGTGAGACCCACGCATGGACTGTCCGGGAAATGCCCGCCTCGTCACTCGGCGGCGCCAGCCGGGCCACGGTCGATCACCACCCCCGCCGCCCTCTGCGACACAGGCCCCGTCGAGCCAGAGGGTGGGCCCCTCCCCGGATCGGGAAGGGGACCACCATCGGGTGCCGTATCAGTCGTTCACGGGTAGTCGGTGACGGTGACCGGCGCGTCCGGGTTGGCGATCGTCGAGGAGCCTCCGACGCCGTTGACGACGTGGCGGATGCCGCCCTTGCCATTGTTCGGGTCCAGGAAGATCGTCAGCATGTCGTGCAGACGCACGCCAGGGGTCTTCGGCACCTCGTACGCGTTCTCCGAGAAGACGTCGACGCCCTGGTTGAAGAAGCTGTAGGACCCCATGCCGGTGCCGCTGAAGTGCTCGACGTCGCGGGCGACGAGCAGGGCCGGATAGCCGTCGTGGCCGGGGGCCGACTGCCAGGCCGCCTGGGTCGGCGGGTCATAGGGCATCTCGTTCTGCAGGAAGGTGACCTCGCCGTGGTCGCCGTTCCAGATGATCTCGGTCTTCTGGTAGTGCTCGACGAACAGGCCGGTGGCGGTGACGTGGTCGCCGTTGACGATGACACCCGTGTCGGCGGTGTTCTGCGTCCAGCCAACCCCGTTGCCGTGGTCGGCACGCCACGCCCAGATGTCGTCGATGACGACATGGTCGCTGTTGATCTCGAGACTCACGGTGGCCTTGCCGAGAGAGGGGCCACCGATCCGGAAGAAGACGTCCTGCAGCCCGGTCGGGTTGGCGGCGCTGCTCTTGCCCCCGTGCTCGCGTCCGTGCTCGCTCGGGGCCTCACGGCCATGGCCCTCCCCGCGCTGCGTGGTGCCCACCTGGAGCAGCACCGGCGAGTTGACCGGGCCGGCGTCGAAGGTGAGCCCCGCGATGTCGACGCCCGGCACGTCCGCCACGCTCATCGCGATCTGCCCACGGGTCGGGGTGAGGCTGGCGAGGCCGAGCCCGAGCACGACCGTGTTGGCCCGCTTGACCTTGACCGTCTGGCCGAGGTGGTAGACGCCGGGCGTGAGGAGCAGGTTGCGCCCCCGGGCCAGCTCACGGTTGATCTCTCGCGCCGAGTTCGACGGCTTCGCGACGAAGAAGTCCGAGATCCCGATCGACCGTCCGGGTGTGCTGCCGGCGGCCCAGGTCACGCCGCTGCTGTCCTTCGCGGCGGCCGGGACGAAGACCCGGTAGGCGCCCCGGGAGTCGATGTAGAGGTAGGGCTTCTCGCGGCTCACCGAGGTCTTCGCCACGGTCGTGTAGGGGCCGCCACCGCAGCTGTCCGACTGCGGGAAGCACTCGGCGGGGGCGCCCGCGGTGCCGGAGAAGACCTGGTTCCAGACCCCGTTGCTCCAGCCACTCAGAGCGCTGTTGCGCACGAAGAACTGCTGCTGGGAGCCGTTGGTGATCACGTCGGAGAACCTCGAGTCGGCGATGAAGCCGCCGCTGGCGAAGCTGGGGTTGGTGCAGTAGTCCATCAGCGTCGTCTTGCCGTTGACGTCGACCCGACGCAGCGGAGCGGCCTGGGAGACGGCCCAGAACTCGTTGGTATAGCAGCCGAAGTCGGGGTTGGTCACGTTGATCGTGAGGTTCGACATCGAGCGCCAGAAGTTGTCGAGGGCGATGCAGCTGCCGGCGGAGCACTGGTTGCGCACGTAGATCGAACCGTTGACGACGACGTCACCGGGGTTCTGCCCCAGGCCGGCGACCTCGGTGTAGTAGCCCACCTGGAAGTTGAGCGGCTTCTCGGCCGTGCCGTAGGTGCCCGGTGTGAACAGGATGGCGTCGCGCTCGGGGCCCATCTCGTTGGAGATCTGCCTCGCCGCGATCGCGTCGACCTTCGCCTTGATCTGCTCGACCGTCATCGACGGGTCGAGGATCGTCGTGTTGGACCCGAGGTCCGGGAGCGTCGTCGACGGGTGCTTGGCGACCGGGGCAACCGACGACGGGGTCGACGGGGTCGCGGGGGTCAGGGGGGAGCCGGCGGCGAAGGCCACCGAGGGGATGACCGCCAGAGCGGTCGCGATCGTCATCAGGGCCAGGGGGCGCAGGCCGCGTGAGGGCCGGTGGCCCTCACCTCGTCGTTGAGTCATGCCCTCACCCTGAGCCCTCCGGCCTCGCTCGGCAACCGGGGGTGGGGGGCCTTCACCTGCTGCTCGGGGTGCCGTTCACGGTGAGGCCCTGGTGGGCGAACTGGCGCGTGGTGTGGGCGCCAGCTGGCATCGCCCGGCAGACCGTCCGCCGTGACCGCAGGACGGCGGTACGGTGACGACGTCCGCGAACCCGCCGTGACCGCGGCAGTCAGGAAGGCTCCGTCATGCCGGCTCAGGGTCCCCTGTGGGCGTCGTCCTACGGACCCGGCGTGCCGCTCCGTCTCGACCACGGCCACACGACGCTCACCGACCAGCTCGAGGCCACGGTCGCCCGCTGGGGCGACAACTTGGCCCTGGACTTCCTCGGTGCGGGGACGACGTGGGCCGAGCTCGGCGACCAGGTGGACCGGGTGGCCGAGGGACTGCGCCGGCTCGGCGTCGGCGCCGGCGACAACGTCGCCCTCCTGATGCCCAACTGCCCGCAGCACGTCATCGCCTTCTTCGCGGTGCTGCGCCTGCGCGCCACGGTCGTCGAGCACAACCCCCTCTATACCGCTGGCGAGCTCCGCCACCCCTTCGTCGACCATGCGGCCCGGGTCGCCGTCATCTGGGACAAGGTCGTCCCGGTCGTCGACGAGCTGCGCGACACCTGCAGCGTCGAGCACGTCGTGGCGGTCGACCTCACCACCGAACTGCCGCGGCTCAAGCGCCTTGCGCTGCGGCTCCCGGTGGCCAGGGCCCGCGCCGCCCGCGAGCAGCTCACCTCACCGGCGCCGGGTGCCAGCCCCTGGAAGGACCTCCTCGCGTCGCCACCTCTCGACGCCTCGTACGGGCGACCCGCTGCCGATGACGTCGCCCTCCTGCTCTACACCTCCGGCACGACGGGTGTGCCCAAGGGCGTCCCGCTGCGCCATCGCAACCTGGTCGCCAACGTCGAGCAGGGCCGGGCCTGGGTCCCCGGCCTCGAGGAGGGCCGTGAGACCTTCCTGCTCGCCCTCCCGCTCTTCCACGCCTACGGCGTGACCGTCGGGATGCTCGTCGGCACGCGCTTGGGCGCCACCCTCGTGCTGCTGCCCAAACCGGAGATCGGTCTGATCATGGAGGCCATCGAGCGGAAGGTCCCCACCTTTGTGCCGGCCGTGCCACCCCTCTACGAGCGGATCGTCACCGAGGCCGAGCGGCGCGGCGTGTCGGTGCAGGGGATCCGCTTTGGCCTCTCCGGCGCGATGCCGCTGCCGGCCCCGCTCGTCAAGCGCTGGGAGGCCGCGACCGGGGGCCTGCTCGTCGAGGGCTACGGGCTCACCGAGACCTCGCCCGTGATCGTGGGAAACCCGATGACCCACGACCGCCGGCCCGGGTCGATCGGTGTGCCCTTCCCCGACGTCGACGTCCGCGTTGCCGACGTGGAGGACCTCGACCGCGAGGTCCCTCTCGGCGAGCGTGGTGAGCTGCTCGTGCGCGGTCCGCAGGTCTTCGACGGCTACCGCGGGATGCCGCAGGAGACGGCGGTCGCCTTCCACGACGGGTGGTTCCGCACCGGCGACATCGTGACCATGGACGAGCAGGGGTTCCTCACGGTCGTCGACCGGATCAAGGAGATGATCATCACCGGCGGGTTCAACGTCTACCCCTCCGAGGTCGAGTCCGTGCTGCGCTCGCACGACGCGGTGCGCGACGTGGCAGTGGTCGGGATGCCGCACGCGAGCGGGGGCGAGGAGGTCGTGGCGGCGGTCGTTCTCGTCGAGGGCCAGGATGTTCTTCCGGACGACCTCCACGCGCACGCGCGCGGGTCGCTGACGGCCTACAAGGTGCCGCGGCGGTTCGTCGTCGTCAAGCAGCTTCCCGTCAACGCGATGGGCAAGGTCGTGCGTCGCGAGGTCGCGGCGACCCTGGCCGAGCACTGAGGGAGCCGACCGCCCGACCCTCGCGCGGGTCTTGACTGTGACGTCACGTCACACCGCACGATGGGTCCCATGAACGTCAAGGATCTGGCCGACCTCGCCGGGACGACAGTCCGGACCGTGCGCTACTACCACCAGCTGGGCCTGCTGTCGGTGCCGGAACGGGGCACGACCTGGCGTTCCTACGGGTTCACCCACCTGACCCGACTCATGCGCATCCGGTGGCTCGTCGAGTCCGGGGTGCCGCTGGGCGAGGTCCCCCACCTGCTCCGGGCCCCCGTGGGGGCCGACGAGCGGACGCTTGTCGTCGAGGACCTCGACGCCGTGCTCGCCTCGATCGAGGACAAGATCTCCGGCTTGTCGGCCCAGCGCCGCCAGGTGCAGGTCCTGGTCGACCGGGTGCGGACCCACGGGCGTCTGTCACCGCTCCCGGAGCCGATCGTCGCGTTCTACGACGCACTGCTGCAACACCCGCTCCCTCCCGCCATGGTCGAGGCCATCCGGCGAGAGCGGGAGCTGCTCGAGCTCGCCTGCTACCGCGCTGCGGTGCCCGACGACGTGGTCGCCCTGGTGCAGGCGATGGGAGAAGGCGACATCGACGAGCTCCTCGGGCTCTGGCAGGACTGCCACCGCATCGACGAGGCGGCTGGGGGCGCTCGCCTCACGCCCGAGCTGCGGGGTCGGGCGGACGAGGTGGTGGCGCACGTCGTGGCGCTCGCCGACCGGGTGGCACCGGAGGCGACCGGCCGCCTCCTCGCCCGTGCGGCCGAGCTGGACCGCCCCGCCATCCGCGCGGCCGTCGACCTCGCCTATTCCTCGGCGACCTACCGGCACGTCGTCTCGGCCGTGGTGGCCCTCGCCCGGGGACGGTGCGTCGCATGAGCGCAGCACCCGTGGTCGTCGACCACCTCACCAAGGCGTTCGGGAAGCACCGGGGTGTCATCGACGTGAGCTTCACGGTCGAGGTCGGGCAGGTCTTCGGGTTCCTCGGCCCCAACGGAGCAGGGAAGTCGACCTCGATCCGCTGCCTGCTCGGGCTCTACCGTCCCGACGGCGGGCGGTCCCGCATCCTCGGCCGGGACCCCTCGACGGACGCCGACGTCCTCGCCGACGTCGGCTACCTCCCCGGCGAGCTGCACCTTCCCGAGCGCCTCACGGGTGAGGACGTCGTGGGCCGGTTCGCCCGGATGCGCGGCCTGCGTGACACGTCGTACCGGGACGAGCTCGTCGAACGGCTCGGCGCCGAGCTCACCCGCCCGCTGCACACCCTCTCGAAGGGCAACAAGCAGAAGCTCGGCCTCGTGCTCGCCCTCATGCACCGGCCCCGGCTGCTGGTCCTCGACGAGCCCACCTCGGGGCTCGACCCGCTCCTGCAGGACGAGGTCGCCACCCTGTTGCGCGAGACCGTCGCCGACGGTCGCACCGTGCTGCTGTCGTCGCACGACCTCGACGAGGTGCAACGCGTCGTGTCACGACTCGTGATCATCCGCTCGGGCCGCATCGTCGTCGACGACACCGTCGAGGGGCTGCGCGCGACGGCGCCTCGCACCATCGACCTCACCTTCGACCACGACGTCGACTGCGGGCCCCTCGGGCTGATGCCCGGGGTCACCCTCGGCACCGTCACGGCCCGGCACGTCACCCTCACCCACACCGGACCACTCGCCCCGGTGCTCGACGCCGTCGCGGCGCTGCGTCCCGACACCATCACCGCTCGACCCGCAGACCTCGACGAGCTCTTCCTGCGGCTGTACGACGAGCTGGAGGAGGTGCAGCCGGGTGCGCACTGAGGTGGTCGGTCTCGACCTGCGCCTGAGGCGCCGGACCCTGCTCGGCACGGCCTTGGGCGCCGCGGCCTACCTCCTGCTCGTCATCGCGGTCTACCCCTCGTTCCGCCGCGACAGCGGTTTCGACGCGATGATCGCAGCCAACCCCGCGGCGGCGGCGGCGTTCGGGGTGTCCGGGTCGATCACCTCCCCGGCGGGGTGGCTGGGCGCCAACATGTATGCGAACGTCGCGCCCCTGCTGGCCCTGCTGCTGAGCATCGGCTACGGCGCCGCCGCGATCGCCGGGCAGGACGACGACGGGACCCTCGGCCTCGTCACCAGCCTGCCGCTGTCGCGCCCTGAGGTCCTGGCGCAGAAGGCGGTCGTCCTGTGGGCGGTCTCGCTGGTCGTTCCGCTCGCCGCCCTCGTCACCTGCGTGGCAGGACCGGCCTTCCAGCTGTCGCCCGACTGGGGTCACCTCGGCTGGGTGACGGTCTCGACGGCCCTGCTCGCCTTCGACCTCGGAGCCGTGGCGCTCCTGGTCGGCGCGCTCACCGGGAGCCGAGGGGTCGCGCTCGGCACTGCGAGCTCGGTGGCCATGGTGGCCTATCTCGTCAGCGCGCTCGCCCCGGTCGTCCCGGCGATGGGCACCGTGCGATGGCTCTCGCCCTTCACGTGGGCGGTCGGCAACGAGCAGCTGGCCCGCGGCCAGACCCTCGGGGGGATGGTCGCCCTCGTCGGCCTCGGCGTGCTGCTCGTCGGCGTCACGCTCCCGGCGTTCCGCCGGCTCGACATCCACTGACCACCACGTCCAACGGAGCCCCCGCCGACCGGCGGCTCGGTGCGGTGCTCACCAGGCAGGAGCTGTCGTCGATCTGCGTCGTCTCGACCGCAGGCGCGGGTCGGCGCGAACCCTAGACGCGCCGGGCCCGCACGAACTCGGCGACCACCGCAGCGAAGCGCTCCGGCTGGTCCTCCTGCAGGAAGTGCCCTGCGCCCCCGATCGTCGTGTGCGGCTGACCGGCTGCTCCGGGGATCCGCTCGCGCATCCACCGGTCGCCGCCCCGGGTGATGGGGTCGGAGTCGCTGAAGGCGGTGAGGAACGGCACCTCCAGGGTCGAGAGCCGCTGCCACGCAGCCTTGTTCGCGGGTGCGGCCGGGTCGTCAGGCGAGTTGGGTACCAGCCCGGGAAAGGCCCGGACACCCGCGAGGAAGAGCTCGGACGGGTACGGCGCGTCGTACGCCGCCTTCTCCTGCTCCGACAGCGGTCGCAGGCAGCCGGAGTCGACGGTCCGGGCGACGTCGAGGTGCTCGCTGTCCTGCACCATCACCCGGAAGCGCTGCCAGACCTCGGGCATCGGCACGTCGCCGGTGGGCAGCCCGGTGTTGGCCATGACGGCCCCGGCGAAGCGCTCGGGGTGCTCGGCCAGCAGCCGCATGCCGAGCAGGCCGCCCCAGTCCTGCCCGACGTAGGTGATGTCGTGCAGGTCGAGCGCGTCGAAGAGCGCCGCCCGCAGCCACTCGAGATGCCCGGCGTAGGAGTAGTCGCTCGCAGCCGTCGGCTTGTCGGAGCGCCCGAAGCCGATGAGGTCGGGCACGACGACCCGCAGCCCGGCCTTGACCAGCGGCGCGATCATCCGCCGGTAGAGGTAGCCCCAGGTCGGCTCGCCGTGCACGAGCACGACCGTCGGCCCGTCGCCGGGGCCCGCCTCGACGTAGGCCATCCGCACCCCGTCGGGGAGGGTCACCCACTGCGCCTGGTGCGGGAAGTCTGCCATTTCCGCGAAGCGGTCGGCCGGCGTCTGTGCGAGCTCCATGTCCTGAAGTATCGCGCAGCCCGCGGTCGGAGCGACAGCGCTGTCGTTGCTCCCGGGCCCCCGCAGACCCGGCAGGCCGTCGAGGCTGAACGCGTTCTTCTCGGCCCGGTACTGCGTCAAACCCTGCGGCCCCTTCTTACTGTTGCTCAGGTCGAGCACCTCGCGGTCGGCCACGTGGTCCATGAGCGGCACGGCATACCCGCAGGAGTCGGCGACCCGGTCGACGTCGACCACGATGACCGCACGAACCCCCGGATGCCCAGCGAATTCACCTGTCAACAAATCGAACTCGTCGTCACCAGGTTGCACGACGATCCCGCGGCCGTGGAGCCGCACGACCGTGGGGCGCCGGTCGAACGACATGAAGGTCAACACGATCCGGCCGTTCTCGCGCAGGTGGGCGATCGTCTCGATGCCGCTTCCCGTGAGGTCGAGGTAGGCGATTCGACGCTCGCCGAGCACCCGGAACGTGCCTACCCCACCCTTGGGCGAGCAGTTGAGGAGCCCGTCGCCGGCCAGGGGCGCTGTGGCGACGACGTACAGGGGCTGACGCTCGAGCCAGAGGGCGAGCGTGGAGTCGATGCCGTCGTAGACCGTACCCATGGCCAGAGACTAGAGGCTTCGGCCCCTGCCCCGACGGGCATAGTGGTGAGCATGGCTCAGCGCATCGCGGTCCTCAGCGACACCCACGGCGTGCTGCCCTCCCTCGACGCCGTGCTTTCCGAGCCCGACGTGCGCTCGGCCGACCTGGTCGTCGTGACGGGTGACCTCGCGGCCGGCCCGCAGCCCGCGCAGGTGCTGGACCGGCTCGTCGGACTCGGCGACCGCGTGCGGCTGGTGCGCGGCAATGCCGACCGCGACCTGGTGACGATCGCCCGCGGGGGCCGGCTCCC
>JALYVC010000315.1 GCA_030853445.1 Actinomycetota bacterium
AGGAGCCCCGGGCCAGCTCGGCGAGGGCCGAGTCGTCGAGCCCGAGGTCGTCACGTGCGAGCGCGTACTGCGCGACGAGCCGTGCCCCGAACAGGAGAGGGTCGTCGGCGCCGAGGGCGACCGGCACCCCGGCCTCGACCAGCCTGCGCAGCGGCACCTCCCGGGGTTGCGCGTAGACGCCCAGGGCCACGTTGCTGGCCGGGCACACCTCGAGCACGACGCCTGAGGCGGCGACCTCCTCGAGCACCCGCGGGTCCTCGACGCTGCGCACGCCGTGACCGAGCCGGTCGGGTCGGAGCACCTCCAGCGTCCGGGCCACGCTGGCGGGTCCGAGGAGCTCGCCGGCGTGCGGCACGAGGGCCAGTCCCCCGCGGCGGGCGATGTCGAAGGCGGCCGCGAAGTCGGTGAGCTCTCCGCGCCGCTCGTCGTTCGACAGACCGAAGCCGACGACCGTGCCCGGACCTGCCCCCGCGTACCGCACCGCCAGGCGGGCCAGGGTGCGGGCGTCGAGGGGGTGGCGGATGCGGCTGGCGGCGACGACGACGGCGACCCCGGTGCCGAGGTCGCGCGAGACGGCCGCGGCCTCGTCGAGCACGATCTCGAGCGCGGGGGTGATGCCGCCGACGAAGGGGGCGTAGGAGCTGGGCTCGACCTGCAGCTCGAGCCAGCGCGAGCCCTCGGCAGCGTCGTCCTCGGCAGCCTCCCGCACCAGCCTGCGCATGTCGTCCTCGCCGCGGACGCACGCGCGGGCGAGGTCGTAGAGCCGCTGGAAGCGGAACCATCCCCGCTCGTCGGTCGCGTGCAGGTGGGGAGGGGTCCAGTCGGCGCTGAGCCTCAGCTGGTCAGGCAGACGCACTCCGTGGTGGTCGGCGAGATCGGCCAGCGTGCGCAGGCGCATGGACCCGGTGAAGTGCAGGTGCAGGTGCGCCTTGGGCAACGCGACGAGGTCACGCCCACCAGCCCCTGACGCCGTCATGAGTCCACTCTCGCAGACGCCGTCCGGCCCCTCGTGTCGGTCCCCGTCGCTACCGTCGAGTGGCTGGGCAGCGCAACGCGGCGTGCCCTGCGGCACGCGTTCGTCGTCACCCGGAGCACCGAGCCCGAGGTTGTCGAGCTGGCCCGTCTCGGCGAGGCGCGCGGCTGGGACGCGGGGCCCACCCCCGGGTGGGGGTCGTCGGTGCCCTCGGGCCGGGCCGCTCACGTCACCCGTCGCTCGACCTCGCCGCTCGGTGCCAGGGGATCCTGCCTCCGCGTCACACGTGCGGGTCTCGGCCTGCCCTGGGCGGGCTATGACGTCGTCGTCGAGGGGGACAGGCGGCACTGGACCGCGGCCACCACGAGGCCCGCGGTTCAGTCGTCGAGGTCAGTGATGCCGTCGAGGTCGGCGAGCTCGGTGGGGGAGTCGGCTGAGTGCATCCCGTCGGGGTCGTCGACGCGCAGCTCGTCGGAGCCGTCGTTGTCCAGCCCCTCCTCGGGGCGATCGCCCTCGACGTGCATCGCGGCCTCCTCGGCCGAGGCAGCACCTCCAGCGAAGCCGACGTCGCTGCCGATCAGGTCCTTCTCCTCGTCGGAGTGGGCCCCCTCGTCCGGCGCGACCAGCCGCCCGGTGCGGGCTGCGGCGTCACCGATGAAGTCGTCACGTGCGTCGATCGCGTCAGGGTCGTCGCCGCCCACCCGCTCGAGGGGTCGGTCCATCCCGCTCTCGTTGTCGGGGGCGCCGTACGCGCTGTCGGGGTCCGGAACCTCCTGCTTGATCCGCTGCTCGATCGTCTCGTCCTGCGACTGCTCCCAGGCGGTGGTCCCGAACATCAGGGACCCACGGGCGCGATCGGGCGGGGCATAGCCCTCGTCGAGGCTGTCCTCCAGCCCCCGGTCCACGAGGGTGTCCTCCGCGGAGAGCTGGTCCTCGTCGTCGAGGGAGTAGGACCCCGTGTCGGTGTTGAGCTCCTCGCCGCTGTAGCTCTCGTCGCTGCCCTGGGTGCCGTCCGTGCCGTTGTCGCTCATGGCCCCAACTCTGTCACGCGTGAGGGTGGGGCGGCTCGTCCGGCCGACGGGCGCATGCGGGGGCAGACCCCGGGGCGGGCGGCTCAGGCGGCGGCCGTCAGCTTCTCGGCAGCGGCGAGCGCGACGCAGGTGGCGACCCCCGCCATGGCCGTCTCGACCTCGGGCAGGATCGGGAAGGTGGGCGCGAGACGGATGTTGCGATCGCGCGGGTCGTGCCGCAGGGGGAACGAGGCGCCGGCGGGTGTGAGCGAGATGCCGGCCTGCTGGGCCAGCTGCACGACCCGGGTGGCGGTGCCGTCGAGGACGTCGAGGTTGACGAAGTACCCGCCGGTCGGCCTGGTCCAGGTCGCGATCGCGAGGCCGTCGAGGGCCGAGCTCAGGGCCGCCTCGACGGCCTGGAACTTCGGGGCGATGATCTCGCGGTGTCGGCGCATGTGCTCCCGCACGCCGTCGGCCGAGCCGAAGAACTCGACGTGGCGCAGCTGGTTGACCTTGTCGGGCCCGATCGAGCCCATGGACAGGTGCCCGAGGTACCACTTCTTGTTGGCGGCGGAGGCGGCCATCACCGCGACCCCTGCACCGGCGTAGGTGATCTTGGAGGTGGAGGCGAAGATGATCGGACGGTCGGGGTGGCCGGCCGCTGAGGCCAAGCTCAGGGCGTCGGCGCTCTTCGCCTCGACCTCGGTGAGGTGGTGGAAGGCGTACGCGTTGTCCCAGAAGACGCGGAAGTCCGGGGCCGCGGTCGGCATGGACATCAGGGCTGCCGCGACCTCCTGCGAGCAGACCGCCCCGGAGGGGTTGGCGTAGGTGGGCACGATCCACATTCCCTTGACGCCCGGGTCGTCTGCGACGAGGGCGCGGACCGCCTCCACGTCGGGTCCGTCGTCGTTCATGGGCACGGTGACCATCTCGATGCCGAAGCTCTCGAGCATCGAGAAGTGCCGGTCGTAGCCGGGCACGGGGCAGACGAACTTCACGACCGGCTCCTGCGACCACGGGCGCGGGGAGTCGGGTGCGCCGTGCAGCAGCAGGTCGACGAGGGCGTCGTACATCATCGTCAGGCTCGAGTTGCCGCCGCAGACCACCTGCTCGGGGTCGACCCCGAGCAGCTCGGCGAAGATCTCGCGCAGCTGCGCGAGCCCGTCGAGCCCCCCATAGTTGCGCACGTCGACGCCGTCGCGGTCGCGGGTCGTGGTGGGCAGGTGCAGGAGCGCGTCGGCGAGGTCGAGCTGCGCGCTGCTCGGCTTGCCACGGGTCAGGTCCAGGCTGAGGCTGCGGGCCTGCAGGGCCGCGTAGTCGGCCCGGGCGTGGGCCAGGAAGGTGGCGAGCTCGTCGGGAGACCGGTCGGCGAGCGGGGAGACGGTGGGCTTCGAGGTGGTCGACACCCGACCATCCTTGCACCGCTCGCCCCCTCCCGGTGAGGGGCGTGGTGCCCACTGACCCGGGCCGTGGCGTCCGACTCCGGGTTCACCGGTTCGCGTGGGCCCGGCCGGGTCACGTATGCTCGTGACCGGTGGTTGACGGCTGCCATGACTTCTCGTGCCCGCCGTCCGGCTGCCCGCAGCGTCGTCTCAACCCGGCGCGGCGAAGGGCACTAGCTCAATTGGTAGAGCACCGGTCTCCAAAACCGGGGGTTGGGGGTTCGAGTCCCTCGTGCCCTGCGTCGTCGGTCCTCCCGGACCGGATGACCACCAGCGCAAGTGCACTCGACTTTCGCTCCGGAGCGACGTGCGACGGGGCCCGGACAGCGGCAAGGACGACATCGTGACCGAGACCAGCGCGGAGAGCCGCGAGACGGGTCGCGCCGACCGCAAGAAGCGTCGCCAGGGCAACCCCGTCTCCCGACTCGTGCGGTCGGTGACGCTCTTCGTCAGCCAGATCCTCGACGAGCTGCGCAAGGTGGTGCGTCCCACGGGCCCGGAGCTGCTCAACTACACGGCCGTGGTCATCGTCTTCGTGCTCGTCATCATGGGGCTCGTCACCGGTCTGGACTTCGTGTTCAAGAAGATCGTGCTCTTCGCCCTCGCGGGCTAGTGCGGGGTACCCCCCGAGCCACCAGCCCCACCAGCTACGTCTTGAAGGAATGAGGTTCCACCGTGTCCGAGGAAGTGTCCGACCAGGCCGCCCCACAGGCCGCCCTCGACGACCGTGACCCCCAGCGCGACCTCCTCACCGAGGCCGAGCCGGTCGACACCGAGTCCCTCGACACCGAGGATGCGCTCGCCGACCACCACCTCCCCGGGTCGGGGACCTCGGACGACATGCTGGACGGGTCCGAGGACGAGGAGGGCGGGTCCGAGGAGCCCGGCTCCCCCGGGGCCGGCTCCGACGAGCTCGATGTCGACGCCCCCACGGCCGACCAGACGGCCGACCTCGACGCCCCGGTCGTCGACCCGGTCGTCGAGTACATGACGCAGCTGCGGGCCAAGCCCGGAGACTGGTACGTCGTGCACTCCTACGCCGGCTACGAGAACCGGGTCAAGACCAACCTCGAGACCCGCATCGTGTCGCTGAACATGGAGGACTACATCTTCGAGATCGAGGTCCCCATGGAGGAGGTGACCGAGATCAAGAACGGCCAGAAGAAGCTCGTACGGCGCGTCCGGATGCCCGGTTACGTCCTGGTGCGCCTCGACCTCACGGACGAGAGCTGGGGCGCGGTGCGCCACACGCCGGGCGTGACCGGCTTCGTCGGCAACGCCCACCAGCCGGTGCCGCTCAGCTACGACGAGGTCTTCACGATGCTCGCCCCCGAGTTCGAGACCCCCGAGACCCCCGGTGGGGGCGGAGCCACCTCCGGTCGCTCGGCGCAGCGCGACGTCGCCGTCGTCGACTTCGAGGTTGGCGAGTCCGTGACCGTCATGGAGGGCCCGTTCGAGACCCTCCCGGCGACCATCTCCGAGATCAACCCCGACACCCAGAAGCTCAAGGTGCTCGTCTCCATCTTCGGTCGCGAGACCCCGGTCGAGCTGTCGTTCGGCCAGGTCGCCAAGCTCTGAGCGCATGGGGGGCTGCCGCCCCCCATGCGCCTCCCACGGACCCGCGGCCCCCGTCCGCGTGACCGTTGCACCACCACGGCAACCGGGTCATCGCCCCTCGGCGTCGGCCCATCACCAACAGGAAGCAGGCTCACATGCCCCCCAAGTCCAAGAAGGTCTCCGGCTTCATCAAGCTGCAGATCAACGCCGGTGCCGCCACCCCTGCGCCGCCCGTCGGCCCGGCCCTCGGCCAGCACGGCGTCAACATCATGGAGTTCGTCAAGGCCTACAACGCCGCGACGGAGTCCCAGCGCGGCAACGTCATCCCCGTCGAGATCACGGTCTACGAAGACCGCTCGTTCACCTTCGTCACCAAGACGCCCCCGGCGGCCGAGCTGATCAAGAAGGCGGCGGGTGTGGCCAAGGGCTCCGGCGAGCCCCACAAGACCAAGGTCGCCAAGCTGACGGCCGACCAGGTCCGCGAGATCGCCGCCTCCAAGATGGAGGACCTCAACGCGCACGATGTCGAGGCTGCGGCCAAGATCATTGCCGGCACTGCCCGCTCGATGGGCATCACTACCGAGGGATACTGACCCCCGGGGGCTCCTGCCCCCTCAGTGGGAGGACCAGCGCTGGTCCGCACCACGACTCCACCCCAGTTCTATGAAGGAGCAGCACCATGAAGCGCAGCAAGGCCTACAACGCCGCGGCGGAGAAGATCGACCCGAGCACGATGTACGCACCGCTCGAGGCCGTGCGTCTCGCCCGTGAGACGTCCCTGACGAAGTACGACTCGACGGTCGAGGTCGCCATGCGGCTCGGCGTCGACCCCCGCAAGGCCGACCAGATGGTGCGTGGCACCGTCAACCTGCCCCACGGCACCGGCAAGGTCGCGCGCGTCCTGGTCTTCGCCAACGGTGACAAGGCCGAGGCGGCCCGCGAGGCGGGTGCCGACTTCGTCGGCTCCGACGACATGCTCGAGAAGGTCTCCGGCGGATGGCTCGACTTCGACGCCGTCGTCGCGACCCCCGACATGATGGGCAAGGTCGGTCGACTGGGCAAGGTCCTCGGCCCCCGTGGCCTCATGCCGAACCCCAAGACGGGCACGGTGACGATGGACGTCGCCAAGGCTGTCACCGACATCAAGGGCGGAAAGATCGAGTTCCGCACCGACAAGCACTCCAACCTGCACTTCATCATCGGCAAGGTGTCCTTCGACGAGAAGCTGCTCGTGGAGAACTACGCGGCGGCGCTCGACGAGATCCTGCGGCTCAAGCCGTCCTCGTCGAAGGGGGCCTACATCGAGAAGGCCACCATGACCACGACGATGGGCCCGGGCATCCCGCTCGACTACCGGCGCACCCGTAACCTCCTGGTCGAGGACGACGCGAACGCCTGAGCGGCCCTCTCGCCTGACGTCGACGCACCCGGTC
>JALYVC010000339.1 GCA_030853445.1 Actinomycetota bacterium
GACGTGGGCGACGTGGGCGGCACGCGACCACGATACGTTTCGACCATGCGCGTGCACGTCGCCGACCACCGGCTCATCACCCACAAGCTGACCTACCTGCGCGACGAGCGCACGGACTCACCGACCTTCCGCCGGCTCGTCGAGGAGCTGGTCACGCTCCTGGCGTACGAAGCCACGCGCGACGTGCGCGTCGAGCCCGTCGACATCGTGACGCCGGTGGCCCCGACGACGGGCATCAAGCTGGCCAACCCCAAGCCGCTGGTGGTGCCGATCCTGCGCGCGGGGCTGGGCATGCTCGACGGCATGGTGCGCATCCTGCCCTCGGCCGAGGTCGGCTTCCTCGGGATGATGCGCAACGAGGAGACGCTCGAGGCGGTGACCTACGCCAACCGGCTGCCCGACGACCTCTCGGGGCGGCAGTGCTACGTGCTCGACCCCATGCTGGCGACCGGGGGCACCCTCGCCATGGCCATCGGCTACCTCGTCGACCGCGGTGCCACCGACATCACCGCCATCACCCTGCTCGCGGCGCCCGAGGGCATCGCCCACCTCGAGACCGAGCTCGCCGGCCTCCAGACCCCGGTCACCCTGGTCACGGGCGCCGTCGACGAGAGGCTCAACGAGCTGGGCTACATCGTGCCCGGGCTCGGTGACGCGGGCGACCGGCTCTACGGGCTGGTCTGACCGCGAGCGGTCAGCACGGCGCGTGGTCCCCACCGCAGCCGCCACTTCTGCCACACTCGTCACGCAACTGTGGGGCGGATCCGCCCAGTCGTCGGAGGAGAGATCGTGCTCGAGCGCGTCAAGAAGGTCACGGGGTGGCTCCTGCTTGCCTTCCTCGTCTACGCGATCGTCAAGTCACCGACGCAGGCGGCCGACATCGTGCGCACGTCGCTTGACGTGGTCGTGCAGGGTGTGCGCTCGATCGGCGCCTTCTTCGACGCCCTGATGAAGTAGGCCGTCCGTGGCGCGCAGCCCGGGAGGCCCGGGCTACGAGCGCTACCTGCTCGACGACGAGCGGGTCGTGGTGGCCCTGCACCGCCACTGGGCCATGGTCACGACGCCCGTGGCGAGCGCCGTCGCCGGGCTCGTGTTCGCGGTGTGGGTCGACCTCGTCCTCCCGAGCGGCGCCCACGTGGTCTCGACCGTGGTCTGGTGGCTGTGGTTGGCCGTCGTGGCCTGGACGGCGTGGGAGCTCGTGCAGTGGCGTCGCGAGTGGTTCCTCGCCACCGACAAGCGCCTCCTGCTCACCCAGGGCCTGATCGCCAAGAACGTCGCGATGATGCCGCTGACCAAGGTCACCGACCTGTCCTACGTGCGCACCCTCACCGGGCGGGTCGTCGGCTACGGCCAGTTCGTGCTCGAGAGCGCGGGCCAGGACCAGGCGCTGCGCGAGGTCTCGTGGATCCCGCAGCCCGACCAGACCTACCGCGCCATCTGCGCCGAGATCTTCGGCAGCCCGGACGACGACGCGCGCGACCTCCCCGGTCACGACGACGGCATACCGGGCGATGAGGACGCCGACAGCGGCGGCTGGGCCCCGGCGTGGCTGGAGCCGCAACCCGACGAGCGGGACGAGGTCGCGGCGCCCAGAGCCCCGCGGGCCACCCCGTCGGCGGTCACCGAGCGCGGTGGCTTCTCCCGCGCGATACCCGTGACGCCACCGCCGCGGCCCGACCCGTCGTACGACGCCTCCCCCGAGCCCTACGAGTCGTGGGAGACCGACCCGACCGGGGTCGGCGACCCCTACGAGACGCCCGACGCAGACGGTGAGCCGCTCTACGTCAGCGACGACATCACTCGTCGGCAGCGCGCCGACGACACCGGGCCGATCCCCCGCTACGACGACTGACCCGGCACGGTCCCTGCGCGTCCGCCCCCACGGCGTTCTGAACCTCGCTGTCGGTCGGCTGGCCTACAGCGCCCGGATGATGTCCTCGACGCGGTCCTTCGCGTCACCGAAGAGCATCGCGGTGTTGTCGCGGAAGAAGAGCGGGTTCTGCACGCCGGCGTAGCCCGGGGCCATCGATCGCTTGAAGACGATGACGTCCTTGGCGTGCCACACCTCGAGGACGGGCATGCCGGCGATGGGTGAGGAGGGGTCCTCCGCCGCCGAGGGGTTGACCGTGTCGTTGGCGCCGATGACGAGCACGACGTCGGTGGTGGCGAAGTCGGCGTTGACCTCGTCCATCTCGAGCACGATGTCGTAGGGGACCTTCGCCTCGGCGAGCAGGACGTTCATGTGTCCCGGGAGACGGCCGGCGACGGGGTGGATCCCGAAGCGCACCTCGACACCGCGCTCGCGCAGCTTGGCGGTCAGGTCGGCGACGGGGTACTGCGCCTGGGCGACGGCCATGCCGTAGCCGGGGGTGATGACCACCGTCGAGGCGTCGCGCAGCATCTCGGCGACCTCGACGGCACTCGTCTCGCGGTGCTCGCCGTAGTCGGTGTCGCCACCGGTGGCGGCCTCGATACCGAAGCCACCGGCGATGACGGAGACGAACGAGCGGTTCATCGCCTGGCACATGATGAAGGACAGGTAGGCACCGGAGGAGCCGACGAGGGCGCCCGTGACGATGAGCAGGTTGTTGTCGAGCAGGAAGCCCGAGGCCGCAGCGGCCCAGCCGGAGTAGCTGTTGAGCATCGAGATGACGACGGGCATGTCGCCTCCACCGATCGAGGCGACGAGGTGCCAGCCGAGGGCGAGCGCGAGCACCGTCACGGCGATCAGCAGGCCCAGTGACGGCGTGAGGACGAACCAGGTGGTGAGCACGACGAAGCCGAGCAGGGCACCGACGTTGAGC
Organism: Actinomycetota bacterium; assembly: GCA_030853445.1. Taxonomy (GTDB): domain Bacteria; phylum Actinomycetota; class Actinomycetes; order Actinomycetales; family Dermatophilaceae; genus Lapillicoccus. Next base: position 2,805 of record JALYVC010000339.1, read on the forward strand.
AGGTTCTTGCCCGGCAGCATCAGGGGCGCCGAGCTGATCCGCGCCGACAGCTTGAGGAAGGCGACGATCGAGCCGGTGAAGGTGACCGCGCCGATGAAGACGCCGACGAAGACCTCGGCGTGGTGCACCCCGAGCAGCGAGCCGGTCAGCGGCGTGTCCTCGAGGTAGCCGTTCCAGCCGACGAGGACCGCGGCGAGCCCGACGAAGCTGTGCAGCAGGGCGATGAGCTCGGGCATGCCCGTCATCTCGACGACCCGCGCCCGCCACAGGCCGATGGCGCCGCCGATGAGCACCGCGACCATCAGCAGGGTCAGGCCGAGAGGGCTTCGGTTCTCCAGCAGGAGTGCGAGCGTCGCCACGACGGCGACAGCCATGCCGACGATGCCGTAGGTCACGCCGCGGCGGGAGGTCTCGTGCCTGCTCAGGCCGGCGAGGCTGAGGATGAAGGCGATCGCGGCGACGAGGTAGGCCGCGAAGGTGGCGCTCTGCGTGGTCACGCTCATCCTCTCGAGAACATGCTGAGCATGCGACGGGTCACGGCGAAGCCGCCGACGACGTTGATGCTGACGAGGAGCACCGCCACCGCCGCGAGCAGCTGCACGACCAGCTGCGACGAGCCGATCTGGAGCATCGCCCCGACGAGGATCACCCCGGAGATCGCGTTCGTCACCGACATCAGCGGCGTATGGAGCGCGTGCGAGACGTTGCCGATGACGTAGAACCCGATGACGACCGAGAGGGTGAGCACGGTGAGGTGCTCGCCCAGCTGGCCGGGGGCGAAGGCGGTGGCGAGGAAGAGCACGAGCGCCGCCAGGCCGAGCCCGACCCACCGGCGAGCCGGGGAGGCCGGCGCTCGGGGCTCCTTGACGG